>NZ_JBFRKQ010000040.1:0-13183 GCF_041469505.1 Vibrio sp. 10N.286.49.E11 | reverse complement strand
TGCTAGATGCTAGATGCTAGTTTGGCTTGTAAATCTTGCTGGACAATTTTGATTGCTTCTAACGCGACTTTTGGATCGATTTCGTTGCTTTCGAGCAGATAGATCAGGTCGACAGCTAACTTAACTTCTTCTGGTGCGTTATCCAGTGGTGATGGTGTGTTATCAGTGTTCATTTCGCTTAGGGTTCTCTAAGTTAATCAGTCTCTCAATATTTTTCATTGAGTCTTCACAGCGTTCTAATCGCTCTTTTGCTAACTGCCAAGCCTCTTCCGCTTTTTTCTTACTGTGGCGAGGCGCAGAATCAAACGTTAACTTTCGTACTCGTACTAAATCGACCAATCGCTTTTGCCAGTCTTGGTGCTGGGCGAGTTCGTTGTATAGGTCGTTCAGGGTTTTCCCTGACTTGCTTTTTCGGTCCAAGCGTAAATCGTGGTTGGCTAACTCTCTTTGGATTGCTGCAATCTGATTGGTCAGCTTTTCTGTCAGGTAGTTGGCTCTGGACGCGGTCAGTTGATTTGAGGTTTGTTCACGTACAATGGTGCGGTACGTTGCCTGAGTTTCAAGTGCATAGGGAAGCAAAACAGAGGCGCCGCATTTAAATAAGGCTCGGTCAAACAAGGCTTGATGATAAGCCCCTCGAGATTTGTCAACCTGCGAGCAATGGCCAATCAAGGTATCAATAACACTTTTTAGCTTTGAAAATTGATTCATTTCACTTCCCGTTGGCTACTGCCTATAAGTTCACAAACCAAGCTTCGTATGCCAGTTTAATTGCAAGTACGCTTACAACTGTAACAAACACAGGTCTTATAAATGTAGCACCGAACCGAATAGCAGAGTGAGCGCCAACAAATGCACCGGCCATCAAACAAAGGCCCATGGTTAAACCTAGAACCCAATCAATATGACCAAGAATCGCGAAGGTCACCAAAGAGGTAAAGTTACTGGTAAAGTTCATGGCTTTGGATAGACCAGAGGCAAGCAAGATATTTAGGCGGTATAGAGCCATAGAGCTCACCGTCCAAAAAGCACCCGTTCCCGGGCCAGCAACGCCATCATAAAAGCCAAGAATGAAGCCTTGGTACTTTTGTTTCTTCTTCAGTACCGGACAAGGTTTCGGTGACACGTTGTGATTGGCGTTCGGTGTCTTATGGAAAATGGTGTAGATCGCTGCTGCCAGAATGATCAGCGGTAGGACTTTCTCTAACCATTGAGTGCTAATGGCATCGACTGTTAGGGTACCTATGGTTGCGCCGATCAAGGTCGCTATAAATGCATTTATCCAACATTCTGGCTTAAACAACTTTTTACGATAATAAGTAAAAGCCGCTGTTGAAGAAGCGAACGTGGCTGCAAGCTTATTTGTACCAAGTGCGATGTGTGGCGGTAGGCCAAGGGATAACAATGCAGGGACCGTTAACATGCCCCCACCGCCGGCGACAGCATCAATAAAGCCCGCTGCAAATGCAACCAGCGCAAGTATAACCAACATGGTTGGTTCAATCATTTCCATAAATAGCTGTTGTTCTCGTTATTGGCCGTCAGAACAGCCACACGAATAGTTGATGGGCTATTCGTGTTTGATTGTGAATGCAGGGGCCAAGCGATGACTGACCCAGAACTACCCAAAGGCAGAAAAATTAGTATTTTATTGTTCTTTTAAAAGGCGGTAGCGAATCGAGTAGGGACTTGCCATATCGCTTCGTGACTATGCGTCGATCAAGGATCGTGACTTTACCAGAATCTCTCTCTTTACGCAGTAGTCGCCCTACAGATTGAATAAGCTTTTTACTCGCTTCTGGAACAGTAATCTGCATAAAAGGATTACCTCCACGCGATTCAATATATTCTGAATGCGCTTGTTCTACAGGTGACGTAGGAACACCAAAAGGAATCTTGGTAATGACTAGGTTTTCAAGAAGCTCACCCGGTAAATCCAGACCCTCCGAAAAGCTACCAGTTCCAAAAAGCACGCTGGTTTTTCCTTGGTCTATTAGCTTTTTATGTTTTTTTAGAATTTCAGCGCGTGAAGTATCACCTTGTACCTGCAATGCCCATGACTTTTTAACGAAATCTGTTGCCAAAGCCTCTGCAACTTTATTCATTTGCCAGTAAGAAGAGAATAGAACGAGATTGGCTTTGTTGTCTTCTATTACCTTAGGCAGAATTTCAATAAGATATTCGGTAAATTGAGGTGCTTGTGGTTCGTATTTCATGGCAGGCACGATTAACTCCGCTTGATTCTGATAATCAAACGGTGACGCCAGGGCAAGAAACTGCACGCCATCTTCTTCTTTTTGACTGATACCGGCTTGATGGCAGAAAAAACTGAAGGAGTTGAGTGCTCTCATTGTTGCAGAAACGAGCACTGCACCAACACAGCGGCTCCAGATTTGCTGGTCAAGTTGCCAGCCAACCTCAAGCGGAGAAACATTGACAACAAAATCGCCTTCACTCTCTTTATTAAGCTCTAACCAGCGCGCTAAAGGCGCACCTTTTTCACGTTTTGGTTCAGCCATCAGGCGCCAAACTTGCGCTAGGTTCTCGGTTCTCTGTATATAAAAGCCGATTTCCGCGAGTGCTGGCTCTGCGAGTTTTGCAGAAAGCTCTCCATCTTTGACTCGTTCTGCAATCAGGTCCGCAATTTTAGCGACTGCCTGGCTCGCTTTCTGAGAAAGTTGTTTGAGGTCTTTAGATTCGTTCTCTAACCATTCTGGCAAGTCACCATGCTCAAAGCGGTAAAGCCCATCTTCAAAATGAGTAGCATCGAACTGCTTACTGAGCTGCGTCAGAGTTGGTATCAGCTGTTGTACAGAATCCTGCAATTCATTTCTGAATCGACCCACTCGCTTTTCGTCCGCCAAGCCTGAAAGTTTGGTTATCGATTGGTTTAAACGCTCTAACCATGAAGCGGCACCTTTTAAACTCGCCGCCGCAGAAGAGTGATCTCGGGCTACGTGTGGTAAGTGGTGTGCTTCATCGAAGATATAGATGCTATTTTCCGGTTCTGGCAGTATCACACCGCCACCTAGATCTGCATCAGCCATCACTAAACTGTGATTAGCGATGATAACGTCTGCTTTATCTAGTTCTGAGCGTGCTTTTTGGAAAGGACAGTCTCTGTGAGTTGGCATGCTGTTGTTACAACTATGCTTATCACTGACAATCATCTGCCAAATCATGTTGTCGATGGGTTTTGGCCACGAATCGCGGTCACCATCCCATTTACCTTGGGTTAGGCTTCGATACATGGTTTGAAGTTGCTCGATATCTTTCTTCTTTGGCTTAGATTCGAACATGGCTATTTGTCCGCCATCAACCCCGCAGGCAGCGGCTAGCTTTTCGGAGCAACAATAACGCTGTCTACCCTTAGCTAATATGAAAGAAAACTCTCGATCAGTCAGTCTTCTATATAGAGGGAGATCTTTATTGACGAGCTGTTCTTGTAGCGCAACCGTCGCCGTTGATATGACTATTTTTCGGTTATTGAGCACAGCGACAGGAATAGTTGCCATTAAATAAGCCAGTGATTTCCCGATCCCGGTTCCCGCTTCTGCAACAATCATGCGATTACTTTTGTGGTATTGACCACAAAGTGTCTTCGCTATTTCTGCAACAAGGTAATTTTGAGCACGTCGAGGTACAAAGTTGTCCAACTGATCTTGGAGGTTTTGATAACTGGTGCGAATAGATTTTTGAATTTTAGTAGTTAGCATACTGTGACCTACGTAACGGAGCGAGGATAGTAGCACATATCACTAGTCGGTACATTTACGGTGAAATAGCTTGCTTTTGAATCAAAGGTAGATCTTGTTCACAAAAAAAAACTGAACCATCAGGAACTTAACTATTTTATTTATGTTGCGAAATATAAATATTAAAAAAGACTTGCTTGTAGGTGTTAAATCCTGAGATGTGGCGTTTTTACAAGTTGTTTGTGGTGTTAAATGCTGTTTTGTTCTTTTTTTGGATTATTATATTTCCTGATAAAACTAAGGATAAGCTGCTCGTAAAACAATGAAAAAAAATGTAAGTGGTTGATTTTGATTGCTTTGTGTTTTTTTTAGGTTTGTTTTTAGTTTATTTGACACGCAGGATAATCTTTTGCAATCTAGACCTCGAAATTTAGTGACGGTGATTAACCAACAAAGAGTGGTAATGACCAGTCATAAAAATAAAAGGGAACCGGGCAAGGATCTCCCATTCTTAGAAAAGGCAGTGGATTTATTATGAAAAAGACTCTATTAGCGCTAGCTATCGCAGCTACAGCAACTTCTGTAAACGCAGCAGAAATTTACTCTAACGACGATACTAAAGTTGGCCTAAAAGGCGAGGTAGATATCTACCTATCTCAATCTGAAGTAGACAAAAACCTAACTGAAACAACTAAGAACGAAGCTGACGTTTCTACTTGGGCTAAAATCCAACTTGACGCTGAGCAGAAGCTTAACGATCAGTTCACAGCATTCGCATCTTTCGAAATCGAAACTGACGGCAGCAACGCTAAGTTCGATGACGTTCTAGCTGGTTTTAAAACTGACACTTGGGGTATGGCTTTCGGTGAAACTGGCGACCTAGCAGAATCTGCTGACGCTATCCAGAAAGATGATATCACAAACGAAGGTAACTACATGGGCTCTACTGGTGGTCACCACCGCGAGTCTTCTGGCCACGGCGCTGTATTCAAAGGTCAATTCGTTGAAGGTTTCACAATCGTAGCTGACGTTAACACTGATTCTACTGAAGACGTTGACAACACTTACGGTATCTCTGCAGATTACGCATTCAGCAACTTCTCTATCGGTGCTTCTTACATCACTGGTGACGCTGCTAAAGACGTAGATTACTCTCTTGCTGGTGTTTCTGCTTCTGCTGAATTTGGTGGTTTTTACTTAGCGCTTACTTACGCACAGTTTGAAGGCAACCAAGGTTACGGTTACTGGGACCTATCTGACATCGCTGCTGATTCTTACGGCAACGGTGAAACTATGGGTATCGCAGCTGCTTACCAAATCGACGCTGTTCGTCTATACGCTACATACTCTGTAGCAACAACTGACGAAATCGCTACAGCAGCGGGTACTTCTAAGATCTCTGATATCGACTCTACTAACCTAGTTGTTGGTGTTGATTACGCATTCCGTGACAACATCCTATTCCTAGCTGAATACCAAACTGCTGATTTCGAATACGCATCACAAACTCTAGATGCTGACGGCGTTATCGCTGGTGTTTACTACACATTCTAATCTGTAGTTAACTATGCTATACAAAAGCCAGCTATTAGCTGGCTTTTTTACATTTATTGATTAAGGAATCGTACATGAACAAGTGGTATTTGAGTTTTGTCTGTCTATTCTCTGCACCATACGCAACGGCTGCTCTTGATTTGGCTTCTGGTATTTCGCTAAATACTTTGAACGGTGAGGTTGTTGAAAGTGTGGAAGACGCTGTATTCACCTCAGGTGAAAACCAACTCGTTTTAGATTACACAGGGTATTTGAGCGATAAAGGCAAACGCGAGTTTATCAGTACAGTTCCTTACATTATGGTAGTTAATGTTCCCGAAAATGCTGATGTTGATATTGATCTTCTAAGTAGAAAGTACGCTAAAATCGAAAAAAATGTAGACAGAGAACTTCCTATATTCAGTATCTCTGTAAACGGTGATGATGCAGAAGTCGTGCAAGAAGTTTTGCCTCCATCTCAAGGTGCACTGCCTTACAGCGATATCCCTCAGTTGGTTAAAGACTACAACCAAGAAAGAGGCTTAGTTTTTGATTCAGGCAAGATTCGTTCGTTGAAAGAAGAGCTAGCGGCGGTACAAACTGGTGCAGTAGTTGGAGCAACGGTAGCTGGCGACAGTACTGTGCAAGAGTCTGAAAATACGCTTCAACTTAAGCTATGGTATTCAAGAGCAAATGAAGAAGAGCGTAAAGCATTCCAAAAATGGTTAATTGACCAAAAGTAATCAATCTTCACGTACAAAAAAGCGAGACGTAAATCTCGCTTTAATATATTGCTATGAGTTAAATCTCTTTCCACTCACCAGGCTGCAGCTGCCCCACATTCATATTACCCATTGAGTAACGGATAAGACGCAGGGTAGGGAAGCCGATATTGGCTGTCATTCGTCTTACCTGACGGTTACGTCCTTCAATGATTGTAATAGCCAACCATGTTGTCGGTATCGCGGCTCTGAAGCGTACTGGAGGATTTCTATCCCACACAACAGGTTCAGACATCACCTCAACCTGAGCGGGCAGTGTCATGCCGTCTTTTAGTTCGACACCTTTTCTCAATTTATCTAAATCTTCCTCAGAAGGTGCGCCTTCAACCTGTACCCAGTAAGTCTTTGGGGATTTTGAGTTTGGTTGAGTTAGCTTAGCTTGAAAAATACCATCGTTGGTCAAGACCATTAACCCTTCGCTGTCGCGGTCAAGGCGACCTGCAGCATAAACGTCTTTCACTGGAATAAAGTCCGCTAGCGTTTTTCTCCCTTCGCCATCTGTAAATTGGCTTAGAGTATCGAAAGGCTTGTTGAACAGAATTACTTTGCGATCTTCGAGCGCAACCTTAGGTTTTGCATTGGTAGGCTTGCCTTTATATCGGTGCTTGCTTGAGTGAGATTTGTTGTGCGAATTGCCAGTGTTATTCTTATCACTGCTTCGGCTTTGTCTATTACCGCTTTGTTTTAATGTTGCACCAGAACGAGCCGGTTTGTCTGAACGAGATGCGCTGCGTGAGCGAGTAGACATGTTAACTACCTTGCAAAAATGTAAACGAAGTGTGCTGAAAAGTTTTCACTGAAACGGAATTGAGCTATCATTTGCGCGCCTAAAAGACACAAAATAGAACAAGTTGATGGACTCTTAAGCCTGATTTGTTTAATTATACCTTCGTGTTTTATTATAACTGGCTCTTTTATTAAAACAATGCACTCACGGATTTGGTTCATGCTGTCATCAAGATTGTATGAAAAATAAGATAGAGTACGACTATCGAGTAAGCAGTTTTCACTCTTAGAGTGGCTTACTGGTCAATTTATAACACGCTCACTACTTTAAATGAGCTTGTAAGAACTATAGGGAAATTTCATGCCTACTGAAAAACCAACGATCATCTATACCATTACAGACGAAGCTCCGGCGCTAGCAACATACTCTCTGCTGCCTATCATTCAATCTTTTACAGCTTCTTCTGGTATTAACGTTGATACTCGCGACATTTCACTTGCAGGGCGTATTATTGCCAACTTCCCTGACTATTTGAACGAAGAGCAACGTATTGGTGATGCATTAGCAGAACTAGGTGAATTGGCTAAGACACCAGAAGCAAACATTATCAAGCTTCCAAACATCTCTGCATCTGTACCTCAGCTTCAAGCAACAATCAAAGAGCTACAGTCAAAAGGTTACGCACTTCCTAATTACCCAGAAGAAGCAAACACTGACGAAGAGAAAGCAGTAAAAGCGACTTACGACAAAATCAAAGGCAGTGCAGTAAATCCAGTATTGCGTGAAGGTAACTCGGATCGCCGCGCTCCACTTTCTGTTAAAAACTACGCGAAGAAGAACCCACACTCAATGGGTGCTTGGTCTGCAGATTCTAAGTCGCACGTTTCAAGTATGGACGACAAAGACTTCTTCGGTAGCGAAAAGTCAGTAACCATTGAAGGTGCTACAGAAGTTAGCATTGAATTCGTTGGCAAAGATGGTGCGAAGAAAACATTGAAGCCAGCTTTTGCACTGCAAGATAAAGAGATCATTGATGCGTCAGTGATGAATAAGGCCGCTTTGGTTGCATTCTTCGAAAAAGAAATCGCATCGGCTAAAGAGCAAGGTGTACTGCTTTCTCTTCACTTGAAAGCGACGATGATGAAAGTATCTGACCCAGTGATCTTTGGTCACGCGGTTAAGGTTTACTACAAAGACGTATTTGCTAAACACGGTCAGCTGTTTGAAGAGCTAGGCGTTGATGTAAATAACGGCATCGGTGATGTCTACGCGAAGATTGATGCGCTTCCTCAAGAGCAGAAAGAAGCAATCGAAGCTGACCTGCAAGCGGTATACGAGACTCAGCCACCACTAGCGATGGTTGATTCGGACCGTGGCATTACTAACCTACACGTACCAAGCGATATCATTGTGGATGCATCTATGCCTGCAATGCTGCGTTCTTCTGGTCAAATGTGGGATCCAGAAGGTAAGCAAAAAGATACCAAAGCAATGATCCCAGATCGTAGCTACGCGAGCATTTACCAAGCGGTTATTGATTTCTGTATAGAGAACGGCGCGTTCGATCCAACAACGATGGGTAGCGTACCAAACGTTGGCTTGATGGCTCAAAAAGCGGAAGAGTACGGTTCTCATGATAAGACTTTCATCCTTGAAGCTGCTGGTCAGGTTCAAGTTGTTGACGCTTCAGGCGCTGTGCTTCTTGAGCAAGACGTAGAGGAAGGCGATATCTTCCGTATGTGTCAGGTTAAAGATGCACCAATCCAAGACTGGGTTAAGCTTGCGGTAACGCGTGCTCGTGCATCGGGTGTTCCAGCGGTATTTTGGCTAGATGCGTCACGCGCACATGATGCTCAGCTTATCAAGAAAGTTGAAGCATACCTTCCTGAATACGATACCGATGGTCTTGAAATTAAGATCCTTGCTCCACTTGAAGCGACTCAATACTCACTGGTTCGTATCAAAGAAGGCCTAGATACAATTTCGGTTACTGGTAACGTATTACGTGATTACCTAACTGACTTGTTCCCGATTCTAGAGCTTGGTACATCAGCTAAGATGCTATCGATTGTTCCACTAATGAACGGCGGTGGTCTGTTTGAAACAGGTGCTGGCGGCTCTGCTCCTAAACATGTTCAACAAGTAGAGAAAGAAAACCACCTGCGTTGGGATTCTCTAGGTGAATTCTTGGCACTAGCGGCATCTCTAGAGCACCTGAGCGTAGTAACAGGTAACGCTAAAGCACAAGTTCTAGCTGATGCGCTTGATAAAGCGACGGGTGAGTTCCTTGATAACAACAAGTCTCCTTCACGTCGAGTAGGTGAGCTTGATAACCGTGGTAGCCACTACTATCTAGCGGCATACTGGGCTAAGGCGCTTGCTGAGCAAACGGCTGACGCTGATCTTGCTGCTGAGTTTGCAGGTGTGGCAAGTCAACTGGCTGAAAGTGAAGAAGCGATCGTTGCAGAGCTGAACAACGCTCAAGGTGTGGCTGGCGACTTAGGTGGTTACTACCTACTTGACGATGCATTGGTTTCAACACTAATGCGCCCAAGCTCAACGCTAAACGCGTTTATTGATGCATAGTGATTGGACTCATCGTTAGTCAGTCATGAACGTGATTTGCTAACGAGTTGCTTAGGCTGATAGCTAAGTTATAGATAAAGTCAAAACGAAAGACGCTTTAACGATAACGTTAAAGCGTCTTTTTTTGTTCTTTTGTAATACCTCAAAGACCTAGCTTAATAAGAATACACCCGTGAACTAATGGTCTAGTGAGCAACTTTATAGCCCCTAAAACGAAAAAACCGTTCACGTAATCCTGTGTTACAGGTATTAAATGAGCGGTTTCAATATTCTGTTTACCTATCAGCCGTTAATGACGACTGCTGGAGGTTAACATGAGTTGGCAATCGCCTATTTTGCGGCGCTGCCTTCTACAGGAACAACTGAGCTAGCATGCGAGCCTTTAGGTCCACTTTCTACTTCATAGTCGACCTGCTGACCAGCCTTTAAGGTTCGATAACCTTCCATTTGTATTGTGGAGTAGTGCGCGAAAATATCGCCGTCTTCACCTTCTGGACAAATAAAGCCAAACCCTTTGGCATTGTTAAACCATTTTACTGTACCTGTAGCCATGCTATACATCCCTCATGCATTTTGTTACTAACGTTGTTATATCAATTGTTGTAAGTGCGATTGATATCATTCCTACCAGCTAAAGAATTTCAGCTAATAGCTTGAATCTCGTACATTGCTTACGGAAATTAACGCTACCCTGCGTAATTATTCCTTATTGTTAATTTTTGAAGCGTGTTACTGATTTTAATCCATGTTGCAAAAATGTATTAAAAAACCTTTTAGCTCCAATGTAGCTAATGATTGAGCACAGTCAATAGCAAATTGGTATAAAATTGATCAATTTTAATAACAAATCACATTCGAGATTAACTGCAAACTATTAACTAAATAGTAACTTAGCGGTGATCTTATCGTTAGCATCAATAGTTGTGGTGTCTTTTTAATCAATCACATATGTTAATCCTGTTAATCGAGATCTTTTATTTGCAGCGATGGAAATGGTGGATTAGGCTCAGTATAGAGGAATATTTTTTGGTACTGTTTCTCGGTGCAGTTTCTTAGTACACCGTAAAGCGTGAATGTGGTAAATTTGAGTTAGGTAAACACTCACGACTTCCGAAAAATAACCCTTAGCAAAGCGATATGAGCAGAAACTTTGAATGGGCATCTCCAGGCTCAGATTTACTGGAGAAAGAAGCAACAAAAGTAAAGCCACCGGCGATGTATAACGTTGTGTTGAATAACGATGACTACACGCCCATGGACTTTGTAATCGAGATCCTAGAGCGATTCTTCTCACTAGATATCGAAAAAGCAACGGAAGTGATGCTCAAGGTTCATTATGAAGGTAAAGCTATATGCGGCACATACAGTGCTGAAATAGCGGAAACAAAGGTAGCGCAGGTCACGATGTACTCAAAGGAAAATGAGCATCCGCTACTATGTACAATGGAGCAAGTATAAATTGCTCGAACAACACTGTTGTTCCCTTAGGAGGTACTTATGCTAAATAAAGAATTAGAGACGAGTTTAAATGGCGCATTTGCTCGTGCGCGAGACAAGCGACATGAATTCATGACTGTCGAACACCTCCTACTAGCATTATTAGAAAATGATGCGGCCAAGGAAGCGCTCCAAGCTTGTCAGGCTGATCTCGATGCTCTTCGCAATGAGCTCGATATTTTTATCGATCAAACGACCCCTCTTATCCCTGAAAGCGACGAAACTCGCGAAACTCAGCCTACGTTGAGCTTCCAACGAGTACTTCAACGCGCTGTTTTTCATGTTCAATCTTCAGGTCGCAGCGAAGTAACAGGTGCTAACGTACTTGTGGCTATTTTTAGTGAGCAAGAATCTCACGCGGCATATCTTCTCAAGAAAAACGACATTAGTCGCTTAGATATTGTTAACTTCATCTCACACGGTATTACCAAAGCGAGCAACGAAGGCGACAGTCCTTCATCATCCGATTCATTTGGTGGTGCAGAAAATGCTGAAGAAGCTAACTCTGAAGACCGTTTAGAAAATTTTGCTACTAACCTTAACGAAGTCGCAAAGCAGGGCAATATTGACCCACTAATCGGTCGTGACAAAGAGCTAGAACGCACTATCCAAGTTCTGTGTCGTCGTCGTAAGAACAACCCTCTGTTAGTGGGTGAAGCGGGGGTAGGTAAAACTGCCATCGCGGAAGGTCTTGCATGGCGCATCGTTGAAGGACAAGTGCCTGAAATCATTCAGAGCAGCGTAATTTATTCTCTAGATATCGGTTCACTGTTAGCCGGAACCAAATATCGTGGTGACTTTGAGAAACGTTTTAAAGCGATTCTTAAGCAACTGGAGAAAGAAGAAGACGCGATTCTGTTCATCGATGAGATCCACACCATTATCGGTGCCGGGGCTGCATCGGGTGGTCAGGTTGATGCGGCAAACTTAATTAAACCACTACTAAGCAGTGGCAAATTACGTTGCATCGGTTCAACAACGTACCAAGAGTACAGCAGTATTTTTGAGAAGGAGCGTGCTTTAGCTCGTCGCTTCCAGAAAATAGATATTATTGAACCATCGCTAGACGATACGACCAAGATCCTGATTGGCTTGAAGCCAAAATACGAAGCTCACCACGAAGTGCGCTACACCAACAAAGCGTTGCGTGCCGCTGTGGAACTGTCAGCTAAATACATTAATGAACGCCACCTTCCTGATAAGGCCATTGACGTAATCGATGAAGCGGGCGCTCGTAGTCGTTTGGCACCTGCAAGCCGTCGTAAGAAAACGGTAAGCGTGGCTGATATTGAGTCAATGGTTGCGAAAATGGCGCGTATTCCTGAAAAGTCAGTATCGTCTTCAGACAAAGATACACTCCAGAAACTGGATGAGCGCATGAAAATGTTGGTATTCGGACAAGACCCTGCAATCGATGTATTGAGTGAAGCGATTAAGCTGACCCGTGCTGGATTGGGTGCAGACAATAAACCTGTTGGTTCATTCTTGTTTGCTGGTCCTACTGGTGTCGGTAAAACAGAGGTGACTGTTCAGCTGTCTAAGTTGATGGGTATTGAGCTTCTGCGCTTTGATATGTCTGAGTACGGTGAGCGACACTCAGTGAGCCGCTTGATTGGTGCGCCTCCTGGTTATGTTGGTTACGACCAAGGTGGTTTGCTAACGGATGCCGTAATCAAGAACCCGCACTCTGTTGTGTTACTGGATGAAATCGAGAAAGCTCACCCAGATATCTTTAACTTGCTACTGCAGGTAATGGATAACGGCACGCTAACTGACAACAATGGTCGCAAAGCGGACTTCCGCAATGTGATTCTAGTGATGACGACCAACGCAGGTGTGGCTGAAACCGAGAAGAAATCGATCGGCCTGATCCAACAAGATCATGCGCCAGATGCGATGGGCGAAATCAAGAAGGTATTTACTCCTGAGTTCCGTAACCGTCTTGATAATATCATTTGGTTCAACAGCCTTGACCCAAGTGTGATTAGCCAAGTAGTTGATAAGTTCATTGTCGAGCTTCAGGTTCAACTGGACGCTCGTGGCGTGTCTTTAGAGGTTTCTGAGGATGCTCGTCACTGGTTAGCTGATAAAGGCTATGACAAGACCATGGGTGCACGTCCAATGGGACGTGTGATTCAAGAGAAGCTTAAGAAACCACTTGCTAACGAGTTACTGTTCGGTAGCTTGGTTGATGGCGGTACGGTTAAAGTATCCCTGAAAAAAGACGAATTGGATTTCATCTATGTTGGTGCTAAAGAAGAGGTCATGCACTAACGAAGTGATTGATAAATCAAAGGCTTAAATATAAAACGCATGACTTAGGTTGTGCGTTTTTTTATGCTTGCGAGATGCGAGATGCGAGA
>NZ_JBFRKQ010000039.1:59917-92253 GCF_041469505.1 Vibrio sp. 10N.286.49.E11 | reverse complement strand
GTTATTAAGGCTATCCATGGCTAAATTTCACAATAATTCATCAATCTTAATTAGATCACATTTTTACTTTAATTGGTATAACTTCCTTTTAAAATGGTCCCGAATGAAACTGAAGTACTGCAGTTTTAGGCTGGTGAAGTACTTTGATACAATGGAATGATTAACTCATTTATGTTGATGCAGGGCCTGAACTGCTTGATTGTTTTCGTTGGCAACCGCTGCTTAAGGCGTACCGCCACACTCGATTGCGTTTGGCAACTGCGTCCTCGGTTTGATGCTCCTAGCTATGCCGAGCGATTAGAAAGCTTTGAATGGTGGCATTGGGATGATGAAACACTAGCAGAAATATTGCCACCATTCCAAAAAGATTGCGGTGAGTTTTTGGCTTACTTTGAGCAAGTCTAACCCCAATATATTTTAAGTCTGAAACTAAAAAAGCAGCCTAAGTGGCTGCTTTTTCGTTTAATAACTTTATAGCGGTTTAGCTGGCAAGCCGTTTAGTTCGCTAACTGATTAATTAGAAAGTTTAGCCTCGACTTGCCCAAGTGCGCGTTGGTACATAAACCAAGCACATGTACCGGCAAGCACATTACCCACCATGGCACCCCAGAACAGGCCTTCAATACCAGCAAGCTGCGAACCAATCCACAAGCAAGGCAAGAAGAAGGCGAACAGGCGCAGTGCTGATATCGTTAAGGCAGTATAAGACTTACCAAGCGCATTCGAGATAGAAACCATCAGCATACAGATACCCAACGGCCCTAAACTGATAGGAACGATAAGTAAGTGGTAGTTCAAAATGGTCGAGACTTCGTCTTCGCTGGTCATGAGATTTGCCAACCCGCCAGAGAACATCCAAGTTACCAGTGCGATCACCAATTGGAATCCTAATACAAACATCACGGCAATCTTCACAAGACTACGTATGTTCCCTAGGTTCTTTTCTCCCAACATTCGGCCAATCATAGGTGGCATCGACATAGTCAGAGCAAGTACTGCAACAATCGAAAAGAACTCAAAACGTGAACCTAGCGCCCAAGCTGCAACGGCTGCTGTGCCGTAGCCTGCAAGCAGTTTGGTGGCGAGCATCGAAGAGACTGGTGGCAGTAGCTGACTGATCATCGCAGGCCCCATGATGTTTCCTATAGAACGAATACTCTTGCCGATATCAAGGTCGTGCCAGTCGAATGTCATCCAATGCTTCTTAGTTACCTTAGGAGCAACGATAAAGATACCCGCACCGAACGCCAAGATGGTCGCAATCGCGGCTCCGTTGATGCCCATGTCGAGCGTGAATATGAAAATCGGGTCCAATATCAAGTTGATGATGCTGGTCGCGATCATCATCGAACCGGGCAGCATGGTATTACCATTGGCACGACACACACTGTAGAAAAAGTAGAGCAGTGCGCCTGTCCAAGAGCTTACCAGCCAATAGATCCAGTAATAATCAATGATCGGCAGTACCGTCGGTGGTGCATCGAGGAGTTGTAAAATAGGACCACGCAACAGATAGATGATGACCGAGAACAGCGCGACACTCACACTGCCCATCGCAACGACTAATCCGCCGAGCTGTTTGGCATAGCGTATCTCGTTAGCCCCAATAGCTCTCGCGATCACAGCCGTTGTCGCGATGCCTAGTCCGACTTGAATCCCGATAATGATCATCTGAATTGGTAGCGTGAAGCCTTGAACCGCGAGCGGCAGTACGCCTAACTGGCCAATAAAAGCACTGTCTACAAGTTGGAAGCTCATCAGGGAGAGCACCCCAAACAGCATTGGCCATGTCATTGTATAGAGTTGTCGGCCAAGAGAAGGCGAGGGAGTTGCGGTCGTAGAATTCATAACACTCTTATCAGTCTTGAAGGTAGGTTTGTCGTAGTGACAATCCATTCAATGAAGAATTGCGTAAAGGATAACGTAACGTTAGCTCGATACCAATAAATGTCATTAAATCTATCGATATTACCTTTGCACAGTTTCATCGGTATGTGAGCATTGTGCAATGCAACTTTATGCGTTCGCTTATTGAAATTTAAGGTGTCGTATCTTGTTTCTGAGTTTTATATTAGCGGATTGGGTCTAAAGGTTTTCCATTCGACTATTTCTAATGTTTCGCTTTATCCCGATAACTTGGTGGCGTGACTCCAACCCAACCTTTGAATGCACGATTGAAATTACTCAAGTCGCTGTAACCCACTTGCCAACTGATGTCTTGAACAGAAAGGTTAGTCTCTTCAAGTAGCTGTTTTGCTTTAGCTTCCCGAACTTGTTCTTTGGCTTGTTTAAAGAGAATGTTTTTGCTCTTCAGGTTTCTCTGCAGCGTTCGTTTTGTCATGCCGAGCATGGTCGCAAACCACTCAATATTGAACCAAGGTAGAGTCGCATAGGTGTCTATTAATATCTCGACAGCGTGATGCCAATCTTGGGTACTATTTCGTTCTGAAATGGCACGATAATCATCGGGCAGCGGAATCGAGAACGCACCGTATTGCTCTTCAAACTGAATATCAGAATCAAAGAAATGCTTAGGTAATTTACGTGCGCTGTTGTTCTTAGAGACCAACTTGGCGTGCGATGGTTGCCAGCGACTGTCAATGAACTTACGGCATAGGCTAATCACGGTCAGGGCGCGAAACCATTCTGCTTGTTCAAAACCTGAGGTCGATGGGTGATAGCAACTTCGATGACACAGCCACCACAATCCATCGCTTTTTTCCGTCCATATGGTGACGTGATTACTTAAGGTCGATATTTCAGTAATCAAGCAGCGTACCGCTTGCTCGAGAGAAGTGCATTGTTCAATTTTTCGGTCTAGCTCAGGTGACAATTGCTCTAGAGAGGCCTTACGTCCAACCTCAATCCCTATCGAATAGCCAAACTTACGCTCAAGGCCATGAATGAAGCGAATCACGTCTTGTGTAGGAAGCCATTGATTGGATTGTGTCAGTTCAATGGGTAGACCGCACGCAACGGCGACGGTGCGCCAATCCAGTCTATGTTTGTCACAATACTGAATATATGGAGCAATGTTACTGGTCGAAGTGAGCAGTATGCTGGTGGTGTTCGATGATGCTTTCATTGTTTTGTGCCTACCATTAAATGTCATCAAGTGACCTAATTAAGTGTAGCGCATCTCCCTATACTTTTCCTAACCCAAACAGGAGAACAATTATGAAACTTAAACACAATGCCGTTCTAGTATCGTTAGCGACCGCATCATCATTTGCTCTTGCAGCAAACCCAGTTGAAGAAGCTCTGAAAGTTGAAGGTGCTCAAGTTACCTTGACCGTGAAAGAGGCGAGCACAGCATTTACCCCAAGTTTTACTGACTCAGCTCGTGAGTTATTCAATAACTTTCATTGGCAGATGGGCGGCGACCACAGCGTTTACTACAACATGCACATGAGTGAGTTTCTACCAACGGCACTGGCGGCTCCAAACGAAGAGTATAAGCCTTTAGTCAAAAATATCGACCCACGACTCGCTGCACTGAAAGTTGATACTGAAAGCAAAGGTCAGTTGACAATGGATGAGTACTTGGCGGATGAACAGTTCCGTACCCAAGGCTTTATGTTGATTCACAAAGGGGAGATCGTTTACGAAGCTTACCCAGGTATGAAGCCGACAGATACGCACGTTTGGGCATCTACAGCAAAAACGACGGTTGGCACAGTGATCGCAATGTTAGTGGAAGAGGGCAAAGTCGACCCTGAAAAAGAGATCGCTGAGTATGTTTCTGAATTGAAAGGAACGAACTGGGATGGCATCACAGTACACCAAGTTCTGAACATGTCGACCGCTCTAGACAATGAAGAGACATTAGAGTCTATCTTGAACCCAGACTCTGATGTGGTGCGCTTCTTCGCGGCATCGTTCAACTCACCTCGTGCAAAAACGGGTGAAATGGAAACTTGGATGGAAGTGGCTCAAGGTGCACAGAAACTGGAAGGTGAACAAGCAGGGGACCACTTCCGTTATGCATCTATCAACACCATGGTGCTGACTAAGTTAGTTGAAAACGTTGAAAACAAAACTTGGACTCAAGTATTCGAAGATCGTGTTTGGTCAAAAGTGCACGCACGTCAACCAATGCAATTCAACTTGACGCCAGATGGCATGGCGATCGCGGTTGGCTTGGTTTCATCAACGGTAGAAGATATGGCTCGCTGGGGAACACTATTTACACCTAGCTGGAAAGCGGTGGCTGATGAGCCAGTGGTGTCACAAGCTGTGATTGATCGTATCCGCAACGGCGGTGATCCAAAAGCATTCGTAGGTACTAGCAAAGAGAGCAGTTCACTGCACGCATACAACGAAAAAGCAGACTACAACGCATACCAGTTTGATTTCATTTTCAACGATGGTGCGATGTCGAAAAGCGGCAACCTAGGCCAATTTATTTACATCGATCCGGCGCGTGACTTTGTGGGTGTGATGTTCTCAACCAACCCATACCACTCAGGTTTTGGTGAGAATAAAGGCCCTGCACTAATGCGTTCGGCAGCAAAACTACTTGCTGACAAGTAATCTATTTATTACCTAACAGGATGTTCCAGGCTTCAAGGAGGAAGCAAACGACTTTCGAGAGATATAATGAAAAAGTTTGCTCTATTAATCCCGTTGAGTTTAGGTCTAGCCCTTCCTGCACATGCCGATTCAGATTCCGAACGTGTTATCGATCCTGCTGATGTCACTAAAGTTTATACTCAAGCTGCATTGATGCTGAATGGTAGTTCAGATATCCAATTTCAAGGGCAAGTTTCTGGCGGTTTAGAAAACGGTCAGCAGTTTGCCCTACTGGCCGAAGGGACGTTTGTCGATGAAAGCAACACAGCGCTTCGCGATCCAGACAAATTCGGTACAGAGTACAGCAACTCTAGAATTCAGTACTTCCACGTCTTTGAAACGGGGACGAAAGCTACGCCTAAAGTGGGTCTTTCATTAGATTATATTAATACGCGCAACAGTATTAAAAATGACTTATTGTCGGTTGGCGGTGTTGTTGCGATTAATCCAGCTTATACCGGTGGATTCCTGGTATTTCCAAGAGCAGGACTGATGACTGGTAGTATGGAGATCCCTGGCGTCACTTCATCTAAAGATGATTTAACGGGATACTCGCTTGGTTTGATTACCGCGAAGCATCTCGGTGACTCTGGCGCTTATGTGTCTTTGGTTCCTGAGTGGCAAGATCTTTCTGGTGATGATATCGACATGCAAAACTTCTCATTTAAAACATCGTTAAATGTGCCGATGAACACTGCAAGAACTTGGTGGTTGAATACGCGCTATGACATTACCAAAGCGGATGTTGATGTGAAAGGTGTGTCAATGCCGAATGGTTGGCAAACCGAAGCTTGGGTTGGTGTGAGATACTACTTCTAGCGCTCTAGCCAGCTAATTTGGAAAGAACCTAAAAAAGCCAGTCAACGTGACTGGCTTTTGTCGTTAAGGTACCGCGTGAAGCGTTACTTATTTACTTATTTACTTATTTATTAGCAACGTTACCTAGCTTCAACCACGTATCGATAACCGTATCCGGGTTTAGTGAAACAGAGCTGATGCCTTGCTCCATTAACCACTCTGCTAGGTCGTCATGGTCAGATGGGCCTTGGCCACAAATGCCCACGTATTTACCCGCTTTGGTTGCTGCATCGATCGCCATTTTCAGCATTGCTTTCACGGCTGGGTTACGCTCATCGAATAGGTGTGCCACGTCACCTGAATCTCGGTCTAGGCCAAGCGTCAGCTGTGTCATGTCGTTTGAACCGATAGAGAAGCCATCGAAGTACTTCAAGAACTCATCAGCCAAAATTGCGTTCGATGGTAGCTCACACATCATGATCACTTTCAGACCTTGGTCGCCACGGCGAAGGTCGAACTTAGCCAGAATGTCGATAACCGATGCTGCTTCGCTTGGCGTGCGAACGAATGGAATCATGATTTCAATGTTCTTAAGACCCATCTCGTTACGAACACGTTTGATCGCTTGAGTTTCTAGCTCGAAACAGTCTTCGAATACTGGTGAGATGTAACGAGATGCACCACGGAAGCCCAGCATTGGGTTCTCTTCATGTGGTTCAAATGTTTTGCCGCCTACAAGGTTGCTGTACTCATTCGACTTAAAGTCAGACATACGTACGATCACACGCTTAGGCCAGAATGCAGAAGCGATGGTCGCGATGCCCTCTGTTAGTTTGCCTACGTAGAAATCGATAGGATCTTTGTAACCACGAATACGCTGTGTGATTTCAGCTTTAAGCTCATCAGACTGTGCGTCAAAGTTGAGCAGTGCTTTCGGGTGAATACCGATCATCTTGTTGATGATGAACTCTAGACGAGCAAGGCCGACGCCTTCGTTTGGAATCTGCGCGAAATCGAAAGCACGATCTGGGTTACCCACGTTCATCATCACTTTAGTCGGTAGCATTGGTAGCTCATCAACCTCAGAACGTTTGATTTCAAAGTCGAGTTCGCCGTTGTAAACGTAACCTGTTTCGCCTTCTGAACATGACACTGTCACGGTATCGCCATCGTTTAGGCTGCTTGTTGCGCTGCCACAACCAACGATTGCTGGAATGCCTAGCTCACGAGCAATGATCGCAGCGTGACAAGTACGGCCACCACGGTTAGTCACAATCGCAGACGCTTTCTTCATCACAGGTTCCCAATCAGGGTCTGTCATGTCAGTTACCAGCACGTCGCCTTCTTGAACCAGTGACATTTGGTCTAGAGAATCAACCAAGCGAACAGGGCCAGAGCCGATACGCTGACCGATAGCGCGGCCTTCAACCAAGACATCCGCCTTATTGTTTAGCTCGTAACGCTCGATAACGTTTTGATCGCTTTGAGAACATACGGTTTCTGGGCGAGCTTGAACAATGTATAGCTTGCCGTCGATACCATCTTTCGCCCACTCGATGTCCATCGGACGTTGGTAGTGCTTCTCGATGATCATCGCTTGTTTTGCTAACTCTTTGATCTCTTCATCGTTCAGTGAGAACTGGTTACGCTCTTGCTCGTCAGTATCAATGATGTCGACTTGCTTACCGATCTCTTGATTGGTCGAGTAGATCATCTTGATCAACTTAGAACCAAAGGTCTTCTTCACGATAGGCTGGTGGCCTGCTTCTAACATTGGCTTGTGCACGTAGAACTCATCTGGGTTCACTGCGCCCTGTACAACCATTTCGCCAAGACCCCAAGAAGAAGTGATGAACACGACTTGGTCGAAGCCTGACTCAGTATCAAGCGTAAACATCACACCTGAAGAGGCTTTGTCTGAGCGAACCATGCGTTGAATACCCGCAGACAATGAAATGCCACGGTGGTCAAAGCCTTGGTGTACACGGTAAGAGATAGCTCGGTCGTTAAACAGAGACGCGTAAACGTGCTTGGTTGCTTCGAGTACCGCGTCGATACCTTTCACGTTAAGGAAGGTCTCTTGCTGGCCTGCGAATGAAGCATCTGGAAGGTCTTCTGCGGTTGCAGATGAACGCACAGCTACAGACAATTCTTCGTTGTCTTCGATTAGCTCGCGGTAGTTATCACGGATGTCTTGCTCTAGTGATTCTGGGAAGGGTGCGTCTAGAACCCATTGTCGAATCGTTGCACCTGTCTTACGCAGTGCGTCAACGTCTTCAACATCAAGTTCATCAAGTAGTTGGTGGATGCGCTCATCAAGACCTTTGTAGTCAAGAAAGTCGTTAAACGCATAAGAGGTGGTAGCAAAACCATTAGGTACAGAAACACCAGCATTGGACAGGTTAGAAACCATCTCGCCCAGTGAGGCGTTCTTACCGCCGACTTTGTCGACATCTTCCATGGATAGGCCATTGAACCATAGGGTATTATTTTGCATTTATTTCTCCAGAAACATAGCAAGCATTGTAGGGATTTAAAGGCAAACGATTACGTGTCAGTTTAAAAAAATGTAAATTATTTTCTAAAGCTGTGGGGGACGTAATAGTCAGCAGGGTTTTATTATCTATATTATGGTTACCATCCTACTCAAAATAATTTTAAACATTAAATAAAAAATGCAAATTGATATTCAAAGTCGTGATGTATTCTATGTTTCTGATGGAACGGCCATAACATGTGAGACTTTAGGGCATGTTGTTCTAGGTCAATTCCCTTTTAAAGCCAATGAAAAAACCTTTCCGTTTGTGGAAAGTGAGGACAAACTTTCTGATTTATTAAAAGAGATTGAAATTTCGTATCGTGATACCGGATTAGAACCGCTAGTGTTCTTTTCGATTGTGATACCTGATATCAAAACCAAATTGCTAGAAGCGCCCGCGCACTGTTATGACGTGTTAGAGAGCATCGTGCAGAAAGTACAGGATGACATTCAGATGGCGCCTGTTCCTAAGTTGCAGCGCTCACGCAGTGTAAACAAGGACTCGGTGAAGTATTTCGACCGTATTGCTGCGATTGAGTACACGCTCGCGCATGATGATGGCATCACGCTAAAAGGGCTGGAAGAAGCCGACATCATCTTGTTGGGTGTTTCTCGAAGTGGCAAAACACCAACAAGTTTGTATATGGCGATGCAGTTTGGCTTACGCGTAGCAAACTACCCATTTATCCACGATGACTTGGCACGCTTAAAGCTGTTGCCAGAGTTTGAGATTTACCGACATAAGCTGTTTGGTTTGACCATTGATGCAGAAAGGCTCACTGAAATTCGTGAGAACCGCTTAGCAGGCAGCGAATACGCCAGTGACTCACAATGTTTGTATGAATTGCAAACGGTAGAGGCGATGTTCCGTCGAGAAGCGATACCTTACATCAACACCTCTTCACTATCGGTTGAAGAAATTTCGACACGAATCTTGGAGCGAACAGGTTTGAGAAGGCGTCTGCTGTAAGACAAAGCCTTAGAGAAATAGAATGGCCAGATAAAAGAAAATCGAAGCTCGCAGTTTACACCTGAGAGCTTCGATTTTTTGTTTGTGCTCGTTGTAGTCGCTTGCGAGTCAGAGCTTGTTTTCTTAATCAGAGCTTGCTTTCTTAATCGAGATAGCTTTCTAGCGAAGTAAAGACAGCTTTAGCGTTTCACTTTTCTTTTCTAACCAGCGTTCAAGTGCTGGTGGCCATGTGATGCTTGGTTCTACGCAAAAGCCACGAAGCATCGAGAAATACACCGCTTGATCGACTAGAGGCAGTGATGACTCACCATTCTCTAGATCCAGTAAGAGTTCGGCATCTTTCAGTAATGGGTTAATCAGTTGAACGAACTGAGACGTCTTTTCTAACAGTTCTTCAAAGTTAAAACCTTCGGTCTCTTTACTGGCACGCCAAGCTTCTTTGGCTCCAGCAGAGCGATATTCAGCCAAGTCGAGGTTCCACCAACGTGGGCGTCCAATCTGTTGAGTAAGAGGGAATGCGCGAGTTTGGAACACAGTCACTTGCTCAGATGGCACACGCTGCTCATCGCTTGATTTCAAGTCCATGAAGTACGCGATGATATCTAGGCTCTCTGCCATGATAGAGCCATCGTCTTTTTGTAAGACGGGTACCATCTTTTTACCGATCAGATCGATAAGGGTTTGGGCATCATCATAATCGACAGAAACAAGCTCAATGTTCAAGCCTAGCGATTGAGCAATGTAGGAGACTCTTGCACAGAAAGGGCAGTGATCGTAAATGTAAAGCTTCATAGCTTCCCTCATTCGGGTCTTTCTTAGTATAAGATGATGCTAATGTACCAGAAACTTTCGCAGACAATAAGCCTTTGTTAACAAGAACTATTCACTGCGATTAAGTGCACGGGAATATCAAGAGAACGATGAGAATAAGCACCTAGTGTAGAAACTCGTTGCCTAATTCTATTGTCAGTTGAGTGCGGTTTTATTGTAACGAGTAAGCTAATGAGAAAGCTGGTGGGTAAATGACGGGCATAAAAAAGGCTCTGGCTGCTTACTCTAATGCAGAAGAGTGAAGTCAGCCAAAGCCTCAATTTTGTTACCTTTAGTAGAGTGACTACTAAAAGGGCAGAGTGGTTAAACTATGCTTTTTTAAGATCTTGCGCTGGGTAAGTAAGCGTCATTGCGCCTTCTACCGTTGTAACGTGAACGTAGCCGCCACCAGCACTTAGGCCAGTTACTACCATTTCACCTAGTTCAACACCTTTTGTTGCTACAACGCGATCATCAACTGAAAACACTTTACACACCTTCAATAAATTAAATAAATACGATAGATATCGAACGCGGATTTAAACAGATGGGACCTTAATCAACTAATCCGGTTATTTGTCGTAAAGATTAAATTCAGTTATGTATAAATAATTATGTATTAAAAATCAGTTTGTTAACTTACGCTGTGACGTTATTTATCCGCTGGATACACTACACCAACTTGTTGGCGCATCTCTGTAATTAACTTCGCAACCGTTAAAGCGCGCAGTTGGGCCTGCGCTTGTGTTGCGTTGTCGCCAGCAATGCAGCTAGCAAAGGCCTGCGCTTCGTAACTCATGGAGTTTTCGCTTTGTGCTTGAGTAAGGTTTTCTACCGTGCCATCGCGGTAGCGGATCTTAACGTCAGTACATTCAGCGATGTGATCGATGATGATCGCCCCTAATTCACCTTGGATCTCGCTTGGCGCATAAGAGTCGCTGACTTTGGAGTGCGCAAGGGTCACATCAAACTCAGGGTATTGGAAGATCGCACAGCCATGAGCATCGACACCTGAATCAAGTAGCTTTGCAGAAGCCTGTGCGTTTTCAGGTTTGCCAAATAGCGCGACTGTCGCGGCAACACAGTAAAAGCCAATATCGACCAATGAGCCGTTAGAAAAAGCTGGGTTGAAGGTATTTGGGTTCTCGCCGTTTAGGTATTTTTGGTAGCGCGATGAATACTGGCAGTAGTTGATGTGTGCTTTATGTACCTTGCCAATCTTTTCTAACCCAAGTTGAACTTGCTTAAAGTTCGGTAGGAATTGAGATTTATACGCCTCAAACAGCACCACACCGTTTTTCTCAGCGACTTCGAACATGCGTGTTGCTTCATCAATATTTGATGCAACCGGCTTTTCACAGATAACATGCTTGCCGTGTTCCATCATGAAGATAGATTGCTCGCAATGCAGTGAGTTAGGGGAAGCGATGTACACGGCTTCTACAGTGTTGTCATTGGCCAATGCGTCGAGTGAGTCATACGTGGTTTCAACGTCAAATTCTTGGGCGAACTGTGCCGCGCTGTCTAGATTTCGAGAGTAAACCGCAGCAAGTTGCATCGATTGAGATTCGTGCGCAGCTTGAACAAACTTTTGTGTAATCCAATTGGTTCCAATTACAGCAAACTTAATCATATAGGTATCCAGTCGTTAGTCGTCGTTAGTATATTGATTCTGCAGAGATAGTAGCACTCAACGGCTGGCAATGTGCCTGAGATTTACGGAACAATTTCCCTAAACATAGTGCCTAATATTAATGTTCAGCCTTCACAGAGCGTCTGAGTTGACCAGTGTAACGGTGCACAACTAAGCCATTTTTGCTAAGGTGTTATTGAATTCAAACAAGGTGATGATATGCAAATCCGGACGGCCAAGGTAACTGATATTAACGCGATCTTAGCGCTCTCTGAGCAGATAAACCGTCAACATCATCTTGGTGCGCCTATGGTATTTGCACCAGCGTCACAAGGCTTGGCCGACAGTGAAGAGTATTGGTTAGGTTTGATGCTTGACCCACTTGGCGCTTTCTTGGTTGCAGTAGACGACAAGCAAGTCGTTGGCTTTTTAGCGGGTAAGGTAACGCAGAACAAAGGCGTCAGTTTTATTCAGCCGCACAAGGTGGCAAGTGTCAATACGATTGTGGTGAACGATCAGGTTCAGAGCAAAGGTGCTGGTCGAGCGTTAATGAAGTCTTTTAATCAATGGGCGCAGGCGAGAGGAGCGATAGAACTTAGGTTGGAGGTAATGGAGTTTAACCAACAAGCTCAGGGTTTCTATGAGTCGTTAGGAATGGAAACTCAGTCACGAACCATGTCCATGCGTTTTGAGGAGATCTAAAGGTGCGTCTGTTTCTGCCTTTATCACTGTGTTTACTGTTTGTGGCTTCGAACGCGAATGCTGAGCAAGTCGTGGTCGAGAAAATAGTCTCTGACGCGACCGCTATCGAAACCATCGTATTCGAGTCTGCACCGGCTCATTCTCAACGTGTCTCAACGTCTTCATCTAACTCAACCTCTTCCACGAGCTCAAACTCCGAGCATGTGATTATTGTGGATGATGTTCTTAACAGTAGCCCTGATGAAAAGGTAGCTCAGCTTTCTCAAGGGTCATCGAAACGTCCACCTCAAAGTTCCTCTCGACAGTTTTACAACGTACCGGATAGCGCATCTGAGATAGATTCGCTGTCGCAAGTGGTTACGTTAGTTAAAGTCGATAAATCGAAACGTAGGATGTATCTGCTAAAAGGTGAAGAGGTGATTCAGGAGTTTCGTATTGCGCTAGGCAAACAACCGAAAGGGCATAAACGCTTTGAAGGGGACAACCGAACGCCGGAAGGGGAATACCAGCTCGATTATGTGATGGAAGAGTCGGACTTTTATCGCTCAGTACATATTAACTATCCGCAACCTTCGGATATGCAATGGGCAGAGCAAAATGATGTAGATCCTGGAGGAAACATCAAAATCCATGGCATCAAAAACGGCGAGCGTCGTTCGCCGAGCTTTATTCAAAGTTTTGATTGGACGGATGGCTGTATCGCGTTAACCAATCAAGATATGGATGAGTTTCTCCAACTTGTAAAAATGGGTACCCCTATCCATATCGAATGGTAGTCATTGGTACCCAGTTTTCTTAATCACTTTCCGCAGTCAATTAGCGCAATCAATTCGCGAAACCAATTCGTAAAAGCAACGTCCAAAATTAAACGCTAAAGCCGTTACAGTAAGACTCGACCTGCACTGAATATTGCAATCACAATCAGCAATGCAATGGTGACTGGCTTAAACTTCGCTCCACCAAATCTTTCGAACAGTTTAGAACCCACATAACCGCCAAACATGCTGCTTGGTAGAAGCGCGAGAGTCAGCCAAACTACATCGCGGTCGACTAACCCAGCGATAGATGCCGAAACAAATGCAGTGGAATCCGCCAAGACAAAGAAGGCAATCAGGCCTGCTCTAGCAATGTGCGGAGCAACTGGGCTTGCCAATGCATGAGTGCCAATTGGAGGCCCTGACATCGAAGCCGCGCCGTTCATTACACCTGCAAGGCTGCCTAGAATATAGGGAGCAAATCTAGGTTCGCTTTTGTACTGGAAGCCTTTATAGATCATAAGCGCAGACGCAAAAATGAAGGCACTGATGATCAAGATGATCGTGTCTTGGCTAACGGATTTAAGCAGAAGTAAGCCGACTGGTGTGAAGGCAAAACAAGGGATAAACACCTTTAAAACCCAGCGCCAGTTAACGTGCTTTCGAACTTTAGGCAGTAATTGAACATTGCCTAGGAGATCGATCAACATGAAGACGGGAACCAGTTCGATAACTGGCGCGAATAACGCACTTAATGGCAATGCCACTAAGGTGAAACCGAAACCTGAGAAGCCACGAACAATAGCGGCGAAAATGAAGATTGCACCCAAAATTGGGAAGGTTGGACTAAAAATGAGATCCATAAATTAAGTAACCAATGAAGCTGTCTAAATGGAGCGAGCTAATGAAACCAAGTGAGTAGCGGAATGTACTCCTACTCACTTGTGTTTGCTACCTAATTTTAAGGTTTCCCGAGAGTTAATTTTAAAGTCTCTCGGGGTTGTTTTTGCGGTATTTGTTTGGTCAATTCATAGAGGTAAATTGATTCGGAAAATCAGTGAATACGGCATCTACTTTTGAGATGAATTTGAAGTGAGACGGATCGTTTACTGTGTAGCACCATGTTTGGATGTTTGCTTCACTGAGTGTATCAAGATCGCTCTGATTCACATGCTCGTAGTTCATGTGACAGCTGAACGCTTTAACCTCGTCAATCAACATCAAGTCGGCTTGAGTCAGTTGCTCTGTGATCAGACCTACGCGGTATCTCGGCAGGTGACGAGCCATTTCAGAAACGACTTGATGGCTGAAACTTGAAAGCAGAACTCTGTCGGTGTCTAGATTTGAACGAATCAACTCGGTATGCAGCAAATCAACGACATGAGGCGCTTGATGTCGACTGTCGACTTTGATCTCTAAATTCACGCTGAGATCATGCTGTTCAGCAAGCGCGAGCAACTCTTCCAACGTTAATATTCTTTCACCTGCGAACTGCTCAGACTTCCAACTGCCAAAATCAAGCTGACGCAGTTCTGCAAGGGTGTGTTCGTCGACACGCCCCTTGCCATCGCTGCAGCGCTCAAGGGTGTGGTCGTGACAAACCACAAGTTGATCATCCTGAGTTGGCTGAATATCTACTTCAATCCATTTCAAGCCGAGTTTAGCGGCTTGTTCAATGCTTGCTTTGGTATTTTCTGGGTGAGTACCTGCTACACCCCGATGACCTACGATGATAGACGACATAATTAATCCTTCTTGAATGCGCATCGTAAATATTTATTAAATATCAGTTTTCCCGAATACGCCAGAGTAATTGCTGGGCAAGAGTCTCTACACAGGATTCGGCTCATAAAAGTGATATTTTCCTCTTAGTACTTTCCTAGCAGTACTAAGAGGAAAAGCCTCTCGAGTGGAGAGGCTTTGGATGAGATGAGGCTTTGACCCGAACCTCGCTTTAGTGTGCGATATCGAGTTGGTTGTCTTTCACGCCGTTGATACGGAACCAACCTGCAATACTGAATCGCTCTGTGTTTGTCGGCAGTACCTCGTGTGGGAACTGTTCAGATAAGAACACAAATAAGCGGCCTGACGTTGGTGGAATGGTCGTGATGTGGTTGTCTTTTAGGTCGTAAACCACAAGTTCACCAGCGTCTTCTTCTGTCCACTCATCATTCATATAGAACACAGTGGTCAGGCGGCGGTTTTCATTGCCCTTGAAACAGTCTAAGTGCTTTTGGTAGAAGTCGCCTTTTTCGTATTTAGCAAAGTGCGCTTCGTACTCGAACAGACCCAAAAAGAACGCTTTGTTTGCTTCTAAACGAATCTGCTCCATTTTGTCGAGGAACAGAGAAGCAGGCTCACCCATGTCGCGGTGTACCCACTGAATTTTGTCGCTACGAATGGTCGACTCTCGCGTTACTTCATCGTTACGGCCAATCCTAGCCTTTTTCCAGTTCTCTGGAATGCAATCCCTCAATGCCACCACTTCTTCATGCGTTAAGAAGTCATCCCAAACAAAGTAGCCTTGGGTAGAAAGAGCATCGATTAGTTGGTTCATGTATAGCACTCAGACAATAAATTAGAGGCGCATATATAGTCCTAATAACTCAGGTCAACAAATCACGTATTTTGTCGTCACGATAAAAGAGCGGAAGAGCATGGTACTTTGATGTGATTTTATAGTTAACAAATTTGTTACAAATAAATATGAGTTTGCTATGGTATAGGTCTGACCAGTTGAATTATCACAAGGAGTGGGTTTGCAACTGCATACCATTAAAGGCTATATCCAAGACATGTATTTGGTGGAGTATCCGGACAAATTACTGTTGCTTGATGGCGCATGTCGAGCCGACATCCCGCATTTGAAGACTTTCATTGAAACCGAACTTATGCGTGATTTTTCTGATCTCCACACGGTTGTGGTGACACACATGCATCCTGACCATGCAGGGGCAGCGCACAAGCTCAGAAAGCTCACGAGCTGTAACTTGGTGGCAGCAAACCGAGATAAGGATTGGTATCACGGTTTCGATGGTATCTTGATGCATTTGACCGATCTAGCATTAGCAAGATGGATGGCAAACCGCTTAGGAAAGCCGAAAGCGAACTTGTGGTATTCAAGAAAGTTAAAGCCGGACTACAAACTGTCGGATGGTGAGAGCATTCCGGGTTTTGATGATTGGTTGGTTTTGGAAACGCCGGGGCACACTGACAGAGATCTTTCGGTTTATTGCCCATCTCACAGCGTTGCCTATGTGGCAGACCTCATGGTGGAAGTGAAAAAGAAGCTGATTCCGCCTTTCCCTATCTTTCACCCTAACAAGTACCGAGAGTCAGTATCGCGCATCTATGACATGCAACTTGATACCTTGCTGGTGGCGCATGGAGGACAAGTCGATTTTAGTCAGACAGCTTTTGAACACTTATTGATGAGCGCCCCAAGAAGACCGGTGACACATTGGCGGGTAACAAAAATCAAAGCCAAGAAACTGTTGTTATCGATTTGGCGTTTTGGTTTTCAATCTCATGGTAAATCTAAGAAATAGATCAGCCAAAAGTGGCAGCTCGAAATTAAAGAATTGAAAGCAATAAGGCCAGTCATGAGACTGGCCTTATATCGTTGTGACGAGCTTTAGTTATAACCTGTGGAGCGGTTACGATGACTCGGATTAGTGAGTCAGCAGGAATTCACCCGCAGGGTCAACAATCACTTTGTCACTCATGCCTTGACGTCCAAGCAACATCATGTAAGTCATGTCTTGACGGTTGCTTAGCGTGATATCGATCGGCCATTGTTGGCCACCGATTCTTAGCATGGTTTCAATCACGCAACGGTGTTCAACTTCGCCGTTAGATGATTTAATTTTCTTACTTGTTTTCAGTTTCGCCTTGCAGCGCACCGTCTCTTCTAGGTGATAAACGTCTGGATGAAGGTCGAACTCTACGAATTTCTCACCATTTGATTTAACACATAGTAGATTGTCTACGTGTAGAGAAGAGGTTTTAGCCCCTGTATCAACACGTGTATGTAGTCCAGTTATCCCTAACTCTGGTAAGCAAAGTGCTTCGGTATTCCCTATGATCATTTTATTGTTCATTTTCTTTCCAATCATGAGTTATCGGTATTCAATCAGCCCTTGCCACGAGTACGGTTAGCGTTTGGTTTTGCATTCTTCTCGATGAATTCGAAAATCATGTCTGCTACATCTTTACCCGTTGCTTTCTCGATGCCTTCTAGGCCTGGAGAAGAGTTTACTTCCATTACTACTGGGCCGTTCTTAGATTGTAGGATATCTACACCACATAGGTTTAATCCCATGATTTTCGCTGCATTGATTGCTGTTGCGCGCTCTTCTTTGGTTAGTTTAACCAGCTGAGCAGTGCCGCCACGGTGCAGGTTAGAGCGGAATTCACCTTCACCAGCTTGACGCTTCATTGCAGCAATTACTTTGTTGCCAACAACAAAACAACGGATGTCTGCGCCATTTGCTTCTTCAATGAACTCTTGAACCAAGATGTTCGCTTTTAGGCCCATGAACGCTTCGATAACGCTTTCTGCTGCTTTGTTTGTTTCTGCTAGTACAACGCCGATACCTTGAGTGCCTTCAAGAAGCTTGATCACAAGTGGCGCGCCGCCTACGTTTTTGATCAGGTCTTGAATCTTGTCTGGGCGGCTAGCGAAACCTGTTTTTGGTAAGCCAATACCTTTACGAGACAACAGTTGTAGTGAGCGCAGTTTGTCGCGAGAGCGACTGATTGCTACTGACTCATTGATACAAAAAGTGCCCATCATTTCAAATTGGCGAACAACCGCAGTTCCGTAAAAGGTAATGGAAGCGCCAATACGTGGAATAACAGCATCGTATTGAGGTAGCTCTTCACCCATGTAGCGAATCTTCGGATTGTTACTCGCGATATCTATATCACAGTGCAACGTGTCGATAACATCGACCTGATGACCACGTGCTTCTCCAGCCTGCTTTAGACGAGCGGTAGAGTATAGATTTTCGTTGCGAGAAAGAATTGCGATACGCATGGCGTTTCCTTAGTTAATACCTGATTGGTAACTGCAAATAAATTAGTTGTTAGCTGAGCTTTCAGTTTTTTCTGAGGCTCTTTGCTTGCTTCGGGGCGAACCTTAAGGCTTTTCGTTTAACTAAGAAAACGAATTAAATTTGTCGAGTCGACAACGGAAATTTATCGAATGTGTGAGCGATTGGTACAACTAGGTTGAGAGGGAGTTTGGAATGGAAAAGCGAGTTGAGACCTAACTCATATTGGGGGTAGGAGCCTATTAGGTTGTACTCAACTCGCGTTAACTCGGTGCTTAAAAGTGTACTAATAACGCCAGTTACATAGCTCTATAAGTGTTCGTAGTGCTTCTCTTTCGAGCTTGCTACAAGTGCTTTTTAGCTTATTAAGATAGTATTTTCTCATGATGATTACTTCTCTTGTATTAGGCTTTGGTAGGAACTCGTCGTTCCTTGTTGACCCATTAATTATGGTCACTTAATAGGAAGTAATAAACAGATGGATTTTTACTAAGTTGTTCCTGTTTTTGTCTTTTATCGCTACTTTTGAGCTGATGTGTTTTATAATGAGCTTAATCAGGAAGGGTTGTTTCTAAAAAGGTTCATTATTTGTCTGATCTAAACATGATGCGTTACTACACAAGGCTAGATTCGTTTGAGCCTAACCTCTCACACTCGGTTACCTTAACTGAGGTCGCAGACAAGCTGTTCACCAGCTTGCGCCATGCTCGCACCTTGTTAGGTAAGATGCATCAGGCTGAGTGGGTGGTGTGGGAACCAAAAGTCGGTAGGAATCAACGTTCTAATCTGACCTTGCGCTTTAGCAATCAAGAATTAAATCAACATGTTGCCAGTAAATTGATAGAGCAGGGCAAGTACGAAAAAGCACTCTCAATTCTAGACAATGACCGCGCTGTATTTGGCTCTCTCCTCCAAGAAACCTCTGGCGCGACAATGCGTGAAGGGCTGCTGCACGTGCAATTAACCTATAAACGTAAGTTTGAAGACCTATTCCCGCATCATATTCACCGCAGTAGTGAGCGATTTTTGATCAGGCAAGTGTTCAGTTGTTTAGTGACTTGTAATGGCAAAGGGGAGTTGAAGCCTGAGTTGGCGCATCACTGGCAATATGATTCTGAAAAGCTCGTTTGGACTTTCTATCTGCGCCCAGGGCTTACTTTCCATGACGGACAGCCTGTGGATGCTAAGCAATTAGTTTCGATGTTTTCTGCGTTGCAAACCTTACCTTTCTATCAGACAGAACTTGCCCATGTCGCTTCAGTTTACAGTGAGCAGCCGTTAAGAATCAGCTTCCAACTGACCAAGGCCGATACTGGTTTTGCTGGCTTGCTTGCTGGCGTTAAGTATTCAATTCAACCTGCTGCGCAAGTGACCCGTGAGCCATCGCCATTCAATTCGGTATCTCATGCTGTTATTGGAACAGGGCCCTTCAAAGTGGTTGAGACCAATAATGAACGTATCAAACTCGCGGCATTTGAACATTATTATGGCTGTCGTTCTTTAACGGATGAGGTCACCATTTGGCAATTTGAAGAATCAATGTCGGGCAGTGCTCGTTTTGATGACAGCCAAATGCACGTATCGCCTTATGAAGATTCTTCTTGCTTTCATCAGTTAGGGAAAAGCGATGCGGAACTTGTTTCTGCAGACACAGACGGCCTTCGTAGCCGAGTCGAGGATGGGTGCTTATTTATCCTGTTCAATCAAAACTCTGGGGCAACTCCGCTTAATAATGAGCAGCGTAAATACCTTTCAGAACTGACCAACCCACAAGCGATCTTGTCTCAGTTGGAACATAACAAAGGTCTGTTTAGTGTCTCTTTGGCTCAAAATATACTGCCAAGTTGGCAGAAATTGTATCGAACGCCTTCGAAAGAGGCACAACTGCCGAAAAAGATGAGTATTGCGGTTTACGACTATTATGCGTTGTATCGATGTGCCCTCTGCGTTTCAGACATATTGAAGCGATATGGCGTGGAAGTTGAGGTGAACACCTACAGCTTTCGCGAACTGGCGCAGCTCTCTCAGAGTGGCGATTTAAAAGAAGACTTGGTGCTGTGTAACTTGAATCTCGATGATAATGCTCCGTCTTCGCTGTTTTCGTGGATGATGAATGATCCTGTTTTGCACTCTGCTTTAGGAGAGATGAACAGCGACTGGCTCAAGCAGCGTTTAGACCATCACAAAGCGTCGGTTGAACTGCCGAATTACTTGGCAGAGTTGGAGCCCGTTGCATCGACGCTGATCTCGGATTATTGGTTAGTGCCTATGTTCCATCACCTACAAACCGTGCGTTTCCAAGGTATTCTGAAGAATGTAGCCATCACGAACTGGGGTTGGCCAGATTTCAAGAATGTATGGTCTGCGGATTAATATTTCTAACTAAATAGATTCACTATTCTTTTCTAGCCGATCTCGGCAGGTCCACATATAGCCAAAATATAAGTTACACTAACCGGTTTACTTTTTAGTTTTACTATGTAAACTAATCAGTGTAGTTTTGCGTTGGGATAGACCCAATGATTAAAGAGATATCAATGAAAAAATATCTATTACCGATTTTAGGAGTACTTGCCGTGGTCGCTATCGTAAGCACAGGTTCACAATCAAACGACAATCTAGATAAGCTTCCGAAGAAGTTTGTTAACAGTGAGTTGGAATACAAATCGGGTATGTCTGATATTTTTTCAATCTTGAAAGCTTACGTGACTGTGGAAAGAAATGAGCCGGTGCCACGAGCTGCATTGCCTCTGATACCGATGACAGCTGAGCAATTGATCGAAGAACAAGACGACGTTGCTTACCGCTTAGGTCACTCCAGTGTGATGATGAAACTGGATGGGAAGCTAGTGATGACTGACCCTGTATTCAGTGATCGTGCATCACCCGTGCAATGGATGGGGCCAAAGCGCTTTCACCCAACCCCAATCTCACTGCAAGATCTACCTGACATCGATGTGGTAGTGATCAGCCATGATCACTACGACCATTTAGACAAAGGTGCCGTGAAGGTATTAGCCGACAAAGTAGGGACGTTCTTAGTGCCATTAAGAGTGGGCGCACTGTTGGAAAAGTGGGGCGTGGATAAAGAGAAGATCATCGAATTGAACTGGTGGGAATCGGCAACGGCCTCAGACATTGAGTTCACGTTGACACCGACACAGCATTTCTCTGGTCGTGGCTTGCTTGATCGTGACCAAACACTGTGGGGCAGTTGGGTTATTAACGCTTCAGACAAGAAAGTCTTCTTTAGCGGTGATTCTGGTTACTTCAATGGCTTTAAAGAGATTGGCGACCGTTTTGGGCCGTTTGATTTAACCATGGTTGAAACGGGTGCGTATAACTCACTTTGGGCGGATATTCATATGTTCCCAGAACAGAGTGTTCAGGCACACATTGATCTGCAAGGTAAGGTGATGATGCCAATCCACAACAGTACCTTCGACCTTTCTATGCATGATTGGCAAGACCCAATGGAACAAGCACTGGCGATAAGCAAAGAGCGAGATGTACAAATGGTAAGCCCGGTGATGGGTGAACGTTTGGTGATCTCAGAGCCTGTACCTGTTCAGGCATGGTGGAAACTAGCATCGAATTAGAGCTGTCATCCAAATAGACATAGCTAAACCACTAAGCTGTACAACCCAACTTATACACGAAACGCCACCGATCTTACGATTCGGTGGCGTTTTTTCGTTTTATTTTTAAGATCAGCTTTCTAAGTTCTGCGCCATTTTCTTCGCAATTTTTCTGAATTGTTCTAACTCGTCTTCGGCCATGCCTTTGGTCATTCTCTTCAGCATGTCTCGATCGATATCCGAGACCTTACTCATGATCTCTTGACCCTTATCAGTCAGAACCAATAACTGGCTGCGCTTGTCTTCCGGGTTCGGAGACTTCTTCACAAGTTCCTGATTGATCAAGGCATTAATGAGCCGAGTGACCTGTGCTTTATCACGATCTAGGAAGTGTGCGATATCGATAGCGGTACATGGAGACTTCTTAGTAATGATCTTCATGACACGAATGTTCATAGGTGCGATCTCTGAGTCTAAGCTCTCAATCTGTTCGCTCATTTGACGTTTCAAAGAGTGCACTAGACGAAAGATTGATTCTAGCGATGTGTTATCAGACATAAACGATCCTTAGAAATATAGTTGACATTATCAACTACTGTATTTATAGTTGACATTATCAACTTAATTGTTCGTAAATTCAAGACAGGAAATAGATATGACGATTCAAGCAACTCTAACGCCAACTCTTCCTGAGCAAAAAGGCACACCGGTTTTATACAAAGTTTTGGTCATGATGAGCTTAATGCTGACGATTGGCGGCAGTTTAACGGCTGTGATGACTTACATGAATGTCGGATTCGGCGAGGAATTTATTGGCAACTGGCTTTCTTCGTTAGCCCTTGTTGTCGTGATCATGATGCCAATGGGCACGGTGATGATGGCTTTAGTCACCAAAGCCGTTGCTAGAGTGTTCACAACTTATAGCGAGAAAGTTCGCAACCTGATCGTAGGACTGATCATGGCATTCATAATGGAGTCCATGATGGCATTTGTAACAGCGGCAAATAACATTGGATTTTCGGATACATCGGCGTTTACCAGTGGATGGTTTAATGGATTTATTGCCGCGCTTCCTGTTGGCCTTACGATCATGGTCGTAATGTCGATGACGGTTAAACCTAAGCTAGAACGATTCATGAAGAGCTAGCCAAAACATTTCACAGCATTGTAGGAGATCCACATGAAAGCATTTACAGGCAAACACAATAACTACCGCATCACTATTGAAGAAGTGAGCGTTAAAGAAGACCGCGAACTTCAAACCATGCAGTTTGAAATTGAAGACAGAGAAAACATGTTCGCGATTGTTGAGAAGATCAAACAAGACAGCGGCTTAGATGAGCAATCAGCAGCACGACTAGGCGTGAGTATCCGCTTACTCGGCCCATTGATGATGCAAGATAGAAAGCATCCTCTGTTTGTTAATTTTATGCCTCACTTCAGAGACTTCATGCAAAACCTTAAGAAGACCTTGAAAGGGCAGTAAAGCCTAACCATCAGCAACACATCGAAAAGCCAGTAACGAACTTACTGGCTTTTGTTGTCTTTAAATCAAAATAATTTCAGTTGTTTGCGTCTAGAATATGCGAAAATTTATAGCTGAATTCTCGGTGTAGCACCGTTGTTGAATTGTCTATTCAAGCTTTAAAAAATCCGATATTATACTGGTCATAAAACTAAAGGTGATATTATATGACAAATGTATTTAAACAAGCAGCTGAAGAACTGTTGAGTCGTCGCGTTGCTGGCACCAAAGCACCAAGATTGGACGAGCAGTACCGTCCGAATAACTTGGAAGATGCGCTAAAGATCCAATCTTCAATGATCGATTTGAAAAGCGATAAAGTCGGCGGTTGGAAGTGCTTACTTCCTCTGGCTGAAGACAAGTTTGTTGTTGCGCCAATCTTCTCGGGCAGCGTTCAACAAGGCGAAGTTTGTGAACTGTTTGCAGACAACGATGTAGTACGCGTTGAGCCTGAAATCGCATTTACGCTTGCTAAGAGCCTGCCTGCAAGCCAAGAAGGCTACAGCGAAGAGCAAATCAACGAAGCGATTGGTTCTTGCCACATGGCACTTGAGTTAATGCAATCTCGTTTTGCGGATGACAGCGGCGCTGAGTTCTATGAAAAACTGGCCGATGGCCTAGTAAACCAAGGTCTATTCATTGGCCCTGAGATTGATCGCGAAAAAGCGTTCACTTCTGCAGAGATCAGTATTGAAGTGACTCAAGGCGAGCAAGTTCAAGCATTCGACGGTAAGCACCCGAATACACTGCCACCAAGCCCAATTTACTGGCTGATTAACTACATGACGCGTCGTGGTGTTGATTTCCAAGCGGGTGAAGCAATTATCACGGGCTCTTACTGCGGTATCGTGGAAATGGAATTCGATAAACCAACGACCTTCCATTATGAAGGTATTGGCGAATACCAAGTAACCTTCAAGCAGAAACGCTAACTTCTAGCGACGCACTATCTGTTATCGAAAGGCTGTTTACTGATGAGTAAATAGCCTTTTTTATTACGTGATGCTCAATAGGGTTCTTATTACTTTGCATTAAATTAGGCGTTTAGACGTCTAGACGTTGACAAGTTCTAAGTGTGACATTAGTCTGCTCTCCTTCCTGTTCTATTGTGTTGTCGTTCCATGTCCAATTCAAAAAATTCTAACGCGGTAATTGCCCCTTCGGCAGTGGCGCTTATCCCTCTGATCGTTTTCCTTGCGCTGTTTATTGGCGTGGGTACATACCTGTCGCTACAAGGCGTCGATTTTGCTTTCTATCAGCTTCCAGCTCCGATTGCGGCTCTGCCTGCCGTGATGTTAGCGCTGCTATTGAGCAAAGATAAATTGAACCGTGCGATCGAGCAGTTCTTAGGTGGCGTGGGTCACAAAGACATTATTGCAATGTGTATGATTTACCTATTAGCGGGTGCTTTTGCTGCTGTGGCTAAAGCTTCTGGTGGTGTGGACGCGACGGTAAACCTTGGTCTATCGGCTATCCCAACGAGCATGATCCTACCGGGCATCTTCCTTATTTCGGCGTTCATTGCGACGGCAATGGGTACTTCTATGGGTACTATCGCTGCGGTTGCTCCTGTTGCACTAGGCATTGCTGACTCAGCTGGCATGAGTATTCCTCTAACCGCTGGCGTGGTGCTAAGTGGCGCTATGTTTGGTGACAACCTTTCTATCATCTCAGATACCACGATTGCTGCGACTCGCTCGCAAGGCTGTGAGATGAGAGACAAGTTTAAAGAGAACATCCGTATAGCACTTCCTGCTGCACTTATCGCGATTGTTATCTTTGCTTTCAACAGCACAGCAACTCAAGTTCCTGAAACAGGCCCAATTGAATGGCTGAAAGTCCTTCCGTACATCACTATTTTGATTCTTGCTGTATCGGGTATGAATGTATTCGTTGTGCTGACGATTGGTATCTTGCTGGCGGGTGGCGTGAGCCTAGGTTCTGTTGAGAACTACGGTATGACGGATTACGCTCAAGATATCTACGCAGGCTTCGGCAACATGCAGGAGATCTTCTTACTGTCGATGCTGATTGGTGGTTTGAGTGAGCTAATGCGTCGCCAAGGTGGATTGGCGTTCCTGACTAGCTTGGTAAGTGGTGTGATTCGTGCGTTTGGCTCTTCACACTCTAAGCAAGCGAATGGCCGTGCGAGTGAGTTGGGTATTGCGGGCTTGGTATCAATGGTGAACCTATGTACTGCAAACAACACGGTAGCGATTATTGTGTCTGGTAGTGTGGCTCGCCAATTAGCTGAAGAAAATAACGTTTCTCCACGTCGCTCTGCCAGCTTATTGGATATCTTCTCTTGTGTGATTCAAGGCGTATTGCCTTACGGTGCACAGGTATTGCTATTAGGTTCGGTATTTAACTTATCGCCTTTGGATATCGTGGCTAATTCTTACTACTGTTTCGCGCTTGCAGTCGTTGCTGTGGTAGCTGTGTTTATTAAACACCCAGCACGTCAAGTGGCTCAAGCTTAGTAATAATTGACCAAACTGAGTGCTCACTGGCTCTGATAAGAAGGCTCCTTAATAGGAGCTTTTTTGTGCGTGAAACTCATGGCTTGAAAATTCAATGTACGTCTTCAAATACAAGAAAACCGCCTATGTAGACGGTTTCTAATTTCGTTATAGCGGTTTTCAAGTTTATTGTAGTGTGAATGACAATTAGGCTTGAGAGCTTTAATTCAGCTTATTAGTCACGAACTCTTTGTTTCTGACCATTAGCCACATCAGGCCGCCTAGCGTACCGATGGATAATTGGATAAAGCCTAGGTTTTCAATCAGTGACTCTGGGCGGATTGAAACTAATACCATGCCAAGCGAGCCACAAATCATGCTGAAGAACTGTATCAGTGCGACGGCAGAGCCCGTGTCATGATCTTGTTGATTCAACATCAAGTTGGTCCCCGGTACTCGCATGATGATCGCCATTAATGTCGCTGGTGCAGCGATGAACATGAAGAACCAAGGGGACAGGTCGCCAATGGTTAGGGTGAAGATTCCCGCAAGCGCTAATAAAGCAAAACATCCTGAGATGACCTTTTGAACCGGCATTCGGTAGGACAACTTCATGTAGATTGTTGGACCAAATGAGGCACACAGTGCATTGAATGCGAACGCGTAACTAAACTGTTGTTAGGTCAATCCAAAGCGATCGATGTAGATATAAGAACCCGCCGCAAGAAAGCCCATCAACGCCATCGGTATGATAGAGAAAATGACCAGTAGCTTGAGGAACGAGCTGTTTTTCATGACCACGCCCATTCTTCCCCATGAACGGAACATGGAACCTTGGTATTTGGTTTCGAGCGTTTCTCGATAGCAGCAAGCTAATACTGACGCAAATGCACCAAAAATGGCGAGGGTGACGAACATCATTCGCCAAGACGCAATTTTCAGTAGAAAGGCACCAAATACAGGCGCAACCATTGGCGCGATGATCACCAGTGACATGATAGTCGCCATGATCTTTTCACGTTCTCTGCCATCATAAAGATCTTTGACAATGGCGGTAGCGATAACGGTGATAGCACTGCCAGCAAAGGCTTGGAATACACGAGCACTAATCAACTGTTCGATGCTATTGGTCATCGCGCACAATATGCTCGCGACCATATAGCTCGCTAATCCAATTAATAGGATCGGCTTACGACCAAATTTTTCGCTGAGCGGCCCCCAGAACAAAAGACCGATGGCGTAAGTAACGAAGTAGCTGCTCAGGGTTAGGTTGACCATTGATCGGTCAGTATTAAACACCTCGACCATCTGCGGAAGCGCAGGTAAGTAAAGGTCGATGGTCAATGGAGGGAAAGCACTTATTATGACGAGAAAAAATAGCATACCGGTCTTTCCCAGTACTGGTTGTGGTCTCTTCAAGGTCGCTCTCCGTTGTCCAAGGTAGGTTTCTAATTGATGTGATATTGATATACAGAAGGTTAAGGCACGTCAGACAAGAAGGATAGAGTCGTTCAAGAATATGGTGAAAGTAACGATGAACTTATCTCTAATGAGTTCGAATCTACGAAGTCGGTCTGTGCACTGAATTGTATTACAAAACATTATTGCTTTTATAGCTAACGAGTTCAATCAGTTAGTAGCAGTGTAGCTTGTAATCGCCAGCGACACATTGTAATGATTATCGACTTGGCTTGTTATCTTTTCTTTGGGCGTTTTTCGACTAAACCGTTACGCTCTAAACCACGTCGAACGCTGCTGCATAGTTTACCAAAGCGGCGCAGTTCTTCGAAGTTAGGGCCTTGGCCAATGGAAATACTGTGCTCCCAATACATTAACTCGCTGTCGACCATCTCAAGTAGTTTCTTAGAGCAACCCGAGCAATTTCCTTTTGGACCACAGATAAACGTCTCTGACTCGTAAAGTGGGAGTTCGTTTTTAACTTCTTCAATTAAGTTAAGCATTGCCGAGTTTAAGTCTGGCTTTTTGGATGTAATTGGCTTCAAGCTTGGTGCTTGAGTTGCAATTAATGGGGAAGTCAGTTTGTTAGGTTGTAAATTCAAAGCAGCTGATGACATATCAAAGGCCTCAAGGAGAGAAGAAGGTGGGCATGCTACTCTTCACAACAAAGTGAATCTTGATGTAGTGCAATAAGCGTGGAGATATACCCAAAAGAGGTAGGAGCCACAAGCGGTTGTGACTCCTCATCAAAGCTCGCTACTAATGAGAGATTTTAGAATTCAGCGTCGAACTGGAATTCCATCCACTCTTTGGTGACTGGGTGGTGCAGTGCAAGTCTTTCTGCGTGTAGGTGCAGTCGGTCGGCTTTATTGCCATATAGGCCATCACCCACGATAGGCATGTTAAGCCCTTCTTGGTGTGAACAGTGAACACGTAACTGGTGTGTACGGCCTGTTTTAGGGTGCAGGTAAACCTTAGTGGTTTGCTCGTTTCGCTCAATCACTTCCCATTTGGTTTCTGCAGGCTTGCCGTGTTCGAAGCAAACAATCTGACGAGGGCGGTCATACAAGTCGCCACGCAATGGCAGTCGAATATAGCCTTCATCTTGGTCTAGCACACCTTCAATCATTGCCACATATCGCTTCTCAACTTCACGAGTAATGAACTGCTTCTGTAAGCTTTTGTTCGCACGTCGTGTTAAAGCAAATATCAGAATGCCAGAGGTCGCCATATCCAAACGGTGGATAACAAATGGCCCTTCAACATCTTGGTGCATTTCTTGAACGCGTGTGTAGGCCGAGTCTTTAATGTTTTTACCCGGCACGGATAGAAAACCTGCTGGTTTGTGTACTACAACGATGTGTTCATCTTGGAACAGGATATCGAGGTCTTTTCCTTCTGCTGGGTTCTCAAGTAATGGGTTTGGATCCACCTCTAAGCCTTTCATCATATGGCCTAAAATCGGTACACACTTACTTTGGCAAGACGCGTAGTATTTCTTGTGTTTACGGATTTCCGATTTCGGTGAACGACCCCACCAAAATTCAGCCAATGCCAATGGCGTGTAACCGTTCAAATACGCGTATTGCAGAAGTTTTGGCGCAGCGCATTCGCCAGAGCCTGCGGGTGGGACTTTATTTGGAGTGTCTTCAAAGATTTGGTTCAGATCTTCTGTGTGTCCCTCTGCATTTTTGAATGCGTATTTTGAGAACAGTTTGTGTTGAAGTTGATGAGAAAGGTGTGCTCTTTGCTCTTTTAATTCAGCCAGTTGAGTCGTGAAAACATCAACTTTAGCCTGCAACACTTGCAGGGTCTGTTCCCAGTTGAGCTTTAGGTACTTCTGCTGGTTCTTGTCGGCGACACTGGCTTTGTTAAGCTCATTATTCAGTTGTTCGAAGGCTTGTTCATCAAGGTTCTCTTTACCTTGCTCACGTTGTTCTTTACGTGTTTTTCGGCCTTCTATAATCAACAAACGTTGCGCTTCGATCTCCTGTTCTGCCTGTGCTTTCTGTTGTGCTAACTGTTCACACAATTCGAGGTATTCAGCGTTTGCTTGCAGCGCTTTAAATTTCGCATTTACAGCCATCATGTCGGCTGTGTCTTGATGGAAAAAGCTATCGCTGCTCAACATGTCGAATACGGGCGGCACAAAGTGAGGCAGTAGGTTTTGGTCGGCGATTTTACCTGAGAAAGCAGAGAAGTAACCCAATTCACCTTCAGGGCTTTTCACCAATAACACACCAAACATTTTTCCGCGACCAGCGTCAGAATCTAGCCCGAAGTCATGCTGCCAGTCGGTTTGCGTTTCTAGATATTGTTGAAGCTGATGAGAAGCGATTTCACACAGTGCGTGTGGTTCATAATAGAACGGGAAGGTGAAACGCTCAGGCAACGAATATGACTCGATCGGCTGTTGAAAACGAGTGAAGCAATGCTCAGGAGTATGGCTGTTTTCTGAGTCGTGCGTTGGTTTTGATGAGTGCATAGTCGTATTAATACTTATATCGTGGTGATAAATGGTTGTGAGTCTACTGTGTATGTTTAAAGGCTTTAAACACAGTACAAGGCGGCGATTCTACTCTTTATCGAAATACGCCTCAAATAAGAAATGGTTCTATTACTGGATAGCTAAGCGAGATGGTTAACACTGAACCCATGAGTCATAGCTTAAACTTCATTAATTGACGAGTAACTTCTCGTTTTTGGTCAGAGAAGGTAACTTCACATGCGAAGGGTGGTAGCCTTGCCGCCCCCTTGTTCAACCTAAGGTAACGTTATGATTCCACTCAATACTTCGATTGTATCTGGTGTCGCTATTTCAGAGATCGACGGACAAATGAAAATGCTACTAATGAAGCGTGTGAAGGGCGAATTTTGGTGCCATGTCGCAGGCTCGATTGAAGCAGGTGAAACAGGCTGGCAGGCTATCGTGCGCGAGTTTGAAGAAGAGACCCAAATTAAAGTGGAAGCTTTGTATAACGCGCAGTTTCTGGAGCAGTTTTATGAGGCGCACGTGAATGTAATTCAGCTAATCCCTGTCTTTGCAGTGCTATGCCCGCCCAACCAAGCGATTGAACTGAATGACGAACATACGGAGTACCGTTGGTGCAATCTAGAAGAGGCAAAAGCATTAGCGCCATTCCCTAACCAACATGCGGTCTACGATCATATCTGGTCGTACTTTGTCGATAAACCAGTAAACCCACTTTACCGAGCGAAATTGAACTAATACTGGCTGTTTAGATCTAGGACTTACCAAGGTAAGGAGTTAAAAAGGCGCTCACTTGTTCTTGGCATAGTCCTACATCCACTTTCACGCCATGCGATTCAAGGATCGCAACACCACGACCATTATTACGAGGGTCTGGGTCTAGCATTGCCACTATTACGTGTTTTACACCTGCTTTAACCAATGTATTGGCACAAGCGGGTGTTCTGCCGACAAATGAACATGGTTCTAAAGTCACGTAAGCGGTAACCCCTTCCATTATTCCATCATAGCTATTCAGTGCTTCAACCTCGGCGTGGTTTCCGCCGACTTTTTGAGTGTACCCAACAGACACCACCTTATCGTTCTTCACCAAAACGCAGCCTACTGGTGGGTTTGGTTGGCAATCAGGTAAGGCTTGGCGCGAAGCTTCGAGTGCTTGCAGCATGTATTGTTGGTTCATGGTCGTTACTCTGTATGACGAGAAGGCGCAGCAGTTAGTTGCCACGCGTGGTTGATGAGTTGATTAGTGACTGACTTACTAAGCTACTAAGTTAGTCAGCTAACAACTGGGGCATGGTCGATCTGATTGGACTTTTAGTCAATGGTTTTAGCGCTTGAATTCGAAAGCTAGTTAACGGTGACTAATCGTTAACTTAGGCCACTGGGTCAGCCAGTTCTTGGATTGTACTCTTTGCTCAAAGATATCTCGGCTACGCTTTGGGTTGGGGGTGACTTTTAAACCAAACAAGCTCTCTAAACCAAACGCCGAAATGCACTCGATATCCCCAGTGAGGCTCTGTTTTATGGCGACTGCGGTTTCTTTCTCTGGCCAATAACTCATCGCATCCAATGAGCTTTGGTAAGGTTTGTCGCCATTTCTAGTGTGCATGCAGGCTTGATTGCGAACTTGCCAATTCAGTTCGGGTAACCGTTGTTTAAGCAGAGCCTCGTATCTAAGATCCGATTCGTAGGAAGTATCAATGGGATCAAAGTAGATCACATCAATATCATTGAGTGGGGTCGGGGAGGTATAACCATGTAGGTGATCCCAAACGAGGTTTCTCACAAAGCCCGCAGCGACATAACACTGCGGTAAATCCAACTGAGATACACAGTCTATAACCTGCATTCGCAAGGGATCTTGTTTGATCAATGTGATGATGTGGTTGGCTAGTGGATGTATCATTATGATGTCGGAACATCGGTGACTTGGTAATGACGTGTCACGTTCTGGGAGATTTCACCCCATTCTGAGGCTTTTACTCGCTGCTGATGCGCTTCGAATGCTTCTTGGCTAGTGAATTCTTCATACACTTCAAAGCGATTAGGTTGAAGGGTGCTTTGACTGACTCGAAACACGATACAACCAGCTTCTTCCAGTGTCAGCTCTTTGTGCACAACCAAGGCTTGTGTGACGGCTTCTAGGTCGTTGTCTGGCACTAGAATATGCCCTTGCAGAATTACTTTACTCATAATTACGTCCATTTAATTTTATTCACTACGGTTTTTTTCTATCAAAAGCTCTATCCGTTACAAACATAATCCCATTTTGATGTTGTGACGTATAGGCTAATGTGGCGATTATTAGTTCACATTGAATGTATTTTTTAGTTACACCGTAACTTTAAAGGTGATGTAATCAACAAATGATAAGACACTGGAACTAAATCAGCGTTGGTCCGGTCTATTAAATTAGTATCATTGAACTGTATTGATACTGAAATGAATTTGTCATCTGAGAGAACTAACCTCAATTTTGAACAGCGGCTCATAGGATTGATTTGAGCCATAGTTGATATCTAGGTCGTACTTTGATGTAAATGGTACTCAAAACTCTATATATTTTGTGATTTGTATCATTGATCTGGGCATCAAACACCGTTAGATTCGAATAGTTGGCAATAAAAATAGCTCATGAAGAGCAGTTAAAGAAAAGGAAATATCCCTTATGAAAAAAATGAGAAGAGCACAGCTTCATCGCGTTCGTATCCAATACTGGAAAGACACGTCAAAAGAAGCATCAAAGAAATAAGCTTTAATCGTAGAGCTTTAAAAGCTGAAAAGCTTAATCAAATGTAAAACGCAACAAACTGATTTCATTAGCACTCTCAAGGACCTTCATCTGGTCGGCGACTAACGAAATCATCCCCAAAGAGCTGGCAGGCATTAACAACAATGCAATTCAATGTCAGCTCATTAATACCTCCTCTAAGTTTATCTTCGTTTGTTAAACCTGTTACCCCAAACTAAAGCTTGTTCCTTGTTCCTTGTT
>NZ_JBFRKQ010000039.1:0-59354 GCF_041469505.1 Vibrio sp. 10N.286.49.E11 | reverse complement strand
CTTGTTCCTTGTTCCTTGTTATCGCATCCCTGTACTCGTTAACGTCTTGATAATAAAAAAGCTCCCGATTTCTCAGAAGCTTTGATTTAGATTTTGATATCTGATGTGACTGCCCGATAAAGGCTCGTGCTTAGGATAGACTCTAACGTTGGAACAGCGTCTTTAAGCTCACATCGTCCGTTCTATTTAGCTTTAGGCTCAGTAGATAGCCACCAACACCGATCAGTGCGTAAATACCTAAAGATAAAATCGGCGCTTCTGCAATCGCACTTAATGGGTTGCTTGCTATGAGTACATTCATTGGTAATGACGCGATGAGAGATAGGAAGTCATTGATGCCATAGAACCCAAACACTGCGACAGAGAGGAACTTAATCGCATAGCTTGAGATGAAAATGACAAGCAATGGAGAGTTTACCAGCTGCGAAATCGCTAGAGTGACGGTTGCCAGTGGCAATAAAACCAGTGCAACTAACATCATTCGTCCAAAAAACACGACCCAGTTGCTCAGCACATAAAACAGAGATTGTTGTTCAACCAATAGCGCCAGTTGTTGCTCACTTGAGACGTTCAATATCCAGAATAGAAAATCTGCGAACAGCACTAACAATGCACAGATAGCCGGAATAACCACTAAACCGAAGCCTAGCTTCACGCCGTGAGTCATTGCATTTGATACCGGCATACTTCTCCAAAACATTGAACTGCCTTCTTGGCGTTCTTTACGCAGCGTTTTAGGGATGTAAAGCGTTGACAGGATCAGTGAAATAAGGCCTGCGCCAAAGTAGATCACTGAGTTGAGATCTTGTGCGAACTCTCTGTGGATGTCGCTTACGTCACCGTTCACTTGCATTTCAAAGAAAAACTCATGTTGCGCTGCGCCATTAAAGAACAGACCAACGAACAGTAAGAAACCACATAACGCGACAAACAGAGGCAATCGAGTGTTAACTTTGTGCTCGATGAGTTCTTTTTCTAGCATGTAAAAACTTGGATGCATTATGCCTTCTCCATCTGTGTTGCAAGGAATAGATCTGCGAGACCAACGTTATAGATGTTACCCAGTGATTCAACCTGCGCTTTGTATTGACCTTCCAATAACCACTTAGTAGTGCCTAGCCCTGATTGTGAGGTCAGTGGGTTGAGTTTCTGAATCTCGCTTGAATGGTTGTTTGCGACTTCAATAATGAAATAGTCGCTCTCGATGTCTTCCATGCTTTTTTGCAGTACACAATGACCTTGCTTCAAAATCAGTACATCCGTTAAGAGGTGTTCAATTTCTGAAACCTCATGGCTTGCAATGATCATGGCGCGTTCACCGTCGTGGAACCATTCTAGTAGGTGGCGATAAAAAGTATCGCGGTACAGCAAATCTAAGCCCAGTGTCGGCTCATCTAAGATCAACACTTGAGTGTCAGTCGCGATGATGATCGCAAGGTGAAGTTGTACCTTCATTCCCTTAGAAAGCTGCTTGATAGTCGAAGAGAGCTTGATGTTGGTGCTGCTTAATGTCTGTTCTGCTTTTTGCTTGTTGAAGCTAGGGTGCACACCTTGTGTGTATCGAAGCAGTTGTTTAACCGTCATCCACTCTGGTAACACGTTAACATCTGAGATGTACGACAAGTGCTGCATGAGCTCTGCGTGCTGGTGGATAGGGTGGTAGCCGTTTACTTCAATCTCACCTTGATAGTTGTGTCCACCAAGCAGTGATTTGATCAGTGTCGATTTCCCTGCGCCATTATGGCCCAGCAGTCCAAGCACTTGCCCCGGTTTTAACTCAAAGCTGATGTTCTCGACACCCACTTGATTTGAATAGGTTTTGGTTACGTTTTTCACGGAAAGTAAAGTACTCATGACTTGTCCTTTATATGTTGTGCTAGCTGTTTCACGAGTTCTTCGACACTCATATCAATGATGCCTAGCGTCTCAGCGATGGCTGGGATCTGTGTGTTGATGAATGATTGGTGTGCAGACTCTTTCAATTTTTGAAGTGCCCCTTCGGCCACATACATGCCTTGGCCGCGTTTTTTCTCTACCAAGTCTTCATCCACCAGTAACTGATAGCTTTTCATGACAGTAAGGTGGTTGATCTTGAGATCGGCAGCAACCGCACGCACAGAGGGTAATGCTTGTTGCTCTAACCAAACACCTTGAAGAATTTGGTCACTGATCTTTGAGGCAAGCTGCCTAAAAATCGGTTGGTCGTCTTTCCATTCGGTCATAATTAAAACTGCATGGTGATATACATGTGTATAACACTAACCTATTTATTCGAGTTGGCAAGGATTTTATGAAAGTGCATCGGGTATTTTTATGTTTAGATAAAGCACGTTTGGTGGGGAGGGCACTTGAAGCCTACATCCTTGTGGGCTCTCAAGCAGCTGTATAAGCGATGATTATTTGAATAGGGAATGGTTGCTGATCAAGATTTCTATTAGGCTGGGCCTATTGCTCCTTTGAGTCATTAGGCCGGCTATATAGGTAACCTTGATGTAAGTTGTAGCCTAACTGACACAAGATATATTGCTGCCTACGCGTCTCGACACCTTCATAAATCATTGTGATATTTGATAGGCGTCCAATCTCCGAGATATTGAGCAATACACCCTGATGATGCTCTCCTGACTCGATATCCTTAACAAAGCAACGATCCAGTTTTAGATAGGCCGGAGAGATAACATTGATGATTTCGATGTTGTTATTGCCCGTACCAAAGTCATCCAGAGCGATAGTGATACCAAGCTTTTTGATATCCTTAATGTTATCGATAACCTCACACCCATAGCCAATGTTCGAATATTCAGTAATCTCTACGACAAACTCATTCGCTTCCATCGCGGCTAAATGCTCTCTGAGCCTTGCGAAGTTCGACCCTACCAAAGCACTCGGACACACGTTGACACCATAGATCTCATGGCTGTTGTTTAACTTCGCTTTTCTGACTGTCTCGATGAGTAAAATAGTATGAAAGGTGAGTAAATTGGTGCGTCTCATGGTGTTGATGAAGCTTAAAACGCCAACGTTACGCACACGAGATAACAACTCGTAGTAGAGAACGCAGTTGTCTTCGGTGTTGATGATCGGCTCTTCTTCAAAGGAGATGTGTTTCCAACGAAACAGGTAGATCACGAAACCCAGAATATAGGAGCGATAAAGCAGGGTGGCGAGTATCAGAGAAAGCGCAATCCATAGTGCAACAATGTCGTCACTGTAGAAGGTGATGGTTGCACCCGTTGGTAGGGAGGTTTGATAGATAGATTTACTCTCTTCGCCAAGGTTTAAGATGTGGTAACCATTCTTCTGGATGGAAATCGAATCGACTAATAGAGGCAATAGTGAGTTCTTGTATCGAGCTTCGATAGATCGTTTAGATATTCGAGCAACCATCTCAATGTCGTGCTCGGTATCCATGAAGCGTGAATAGGCAAAGTCAGCACTATCGTAGAAGTCGTCTAATTGATTGAGCTCTATCATCTTAGAACGTGTTTTAGAGATATAGCAGGAGTCATAAGGTGTGGTCATGACGACAGAATCAAGGTTGAGCGAGTGCCTTAGCGAGTGCACAGCCCCGTGGCTATCGCAACCGTAGTCCATGACTTCTGCGGCAATGTGTTTGGTGTTCTCACTGTATTCATTCGCAATCTTCGTCGTATAAAGGATTTGGGAAAAGTAGACAACGAATAGGAAAAAGGAAGAGATGGTGAACACGGCTATCAGAGCCTTAATCAGCTCTCGATGATAGGTGTTGAACATCAGTTTCAACATCTCGAACTGGCTGGGCTTGAACTGGTTGATGTCGTACTTAGGTGCGATACGGTTGGTTGAGCTTTTATCGAGATCGATAAAGTAACCTACCTTATAAAGGTTAGAGATAAGTTCGCTATTATTATCTACCTTCGCTTTCTTACATAAGCTTCGATATTTCTTTCTTATAGAAGCAATAATATTTTTTAACGCGTATAAGCTAAACTCTTCGTCAAAGTGTAATTTAAAAGATTCTTCAACATCTCGTGCAGATTGAGGGTTTGATATTGACGAGTGTTCAATAAGGTATTTGAAAACAAAACTCTCTTTACTATTAAGAGTTTCCTCTGATATCTTATTACTGTCTCTTTTTATGTATATTTTTTCTTCATTGTAGATTAGTTGCAAGCTCTCATTATTGTTATTTATATTGAAAGAACAGTGCATAGCTTAACTCCTAAGCGATAGTTATTATATTTGTGTGATGGATATGTGATGGCTGGGATTTTCATTCAACACAAGAGTTCGATCTAAATAATATCACCAAAATGTCACCATTTTATCTCAAGATGTTGATACTAATCGCAGAATTTGGGCTTTAATGAAAGGTTATGGAGATGTTCACCCAAAAGTTGAATTTATAAATGAAAGCCAATGATTTACAAGGGGTAAGGGGGATTTATCCATTTGTTTTGGTATTTATCCATTTCACAGCTTCTACGCGGTAGGTTTAGCGACTGGATTTAGAGGTTTCTAATGTAGCTTCTGATGGTATTCATTCGGTTTATCGATGTGTGAGATTTATCAGAATTTTTCATGATAAAATTAAATTATGTCATTTTATGTGATATTAATATAATTTATGTGGCGTATTGTTTTGGTGATTTAATTAAAGTAATCAATGATAGAATTAATTATATTTGTTGAATGATTGACTTTAATTTATTCTGTTACGAAATTTAAATAATTAAACTTTAAGGTGGGATATTTAAAATAGGGAAAGGATGATTTTTATCATGATGTGTTGATTAAAGAATTTTAATGGAATTATTATTGACATATGTATCAAATATGTGTCTATGTAAATATTAATCGGCTAGTGATGAAAATAAGATATGAATGAGGTTGCTGTTATACCGTGAGCACTGCCTAAAAGTATAAGCAGCAACAAGTTAGATCAATTAGTGTTATTTTTGAGCAAATGTTAGCGTAACCACATGATATTCAAAGATCTGTTGCGGTGGCTTTGTGTTAACTATGGAAGCGTGCAATCGTTGAGTATTTAACATGCACCATCAAGCACCACGATCTGTGGTTCTTTTTCTGGCTGATAAAGCACCTGACAAAAGTCTCCTTCTGGCGAATAGGTGTAGTTTTCGGTGTCGAAAGAGATGGCGGCTACTCTTTCTGCATTGCTGCCAGAGTCTACTTCTTTGTTGATGACATGAAGCTCTGTTGCGTCGATATTGAGCAGTCTTCTTAGTGAGTCAACATAGGCGATTGGGTAACCATGACAAACGTAGTAGGTCTCAATCTCCGTCTTTTCAACATAGTTGCACTCATCCTCAACGCCAGCAATCGCTGACTTCGCGTAGATCATATCGATACCCGTGCGAAGGTTACCAGCCACATCATGTATTTTACTCGCCCGAGCACTTCCTTGAACGTCTAAGAACTTGACCATAGCTGTCGCCGAAACGATCGCTAAAATTAATACAGAGATGATGAGTTCTAAAAGAGTGAAGCCGTTTTGTCTGTTCATGGTTACCGATTATTTGCTCTGCTAAAGGGACGGAATGAGGGTAATCTAAATACCAAAGTCATTACAGTTAGTGGGTATAATGGTTTGGTGTTTTATTGTGTGAATTTCTAAGTAATTTTCTTTATAAACAATAGCTTAATTATTTCCTCTTACTGTTAAACGCTATGTAAGCATACGTAAGCGTACACACCCACAGCAGCCGATTGTTTAGGAAGCATTCAAACGACTTAATTTATTGATAAATAAGTCTTTAATTGTAGGATTGTCGACCATTCAAAAACTGACTTTCGACTTCATTTGAGGGAATTGGTTTACTAAATAAAAATCCCTGAAGATACTGGTATCCACAATCGATTAAGAACGCTTTTTGCGTTTCGGTTTCGACACCTTCAGCAACCACTTTTAGCCCCAATTTTTCACAGATAGCATGGGTGGCTTGGACAATCGCTTTGCTCCCTTTGTGTGAACCGTGGACGAAGCTTTTATCGAGTTTCACGGTGCTAATCGGTAAGTCATGCAACATCGACAGTGACGAGTAGCCTGTGCCAAAGTCATCAAGGTGAAGCTCTACGCCCAATTTAGAAATATCGCTTAACGCTTGCCTGACTTCACCATGCTTGAAGATCATGGAAGATTCGGTGATCTCAAGGGCGATGCTTTGAGGTTGGATATTGTAGAAGTTCAACATTGCTAATAGCTGCTCGGCAAAGGTCGCGTGCATCTGAATACTCGAAATATTGATACTCGTCATCAACTCACTATCAAACTCACGTTGCCATATCGATAGCTGTTTGAGTGCAGAGTTCAGAACCCATTTCCCGAGCGGTACAATCTGCCCCGTCTCCTCCGCTAAGCTAATAAAGTCATCAGGGCCTATGTTACCTAGCTCTTTGTCTGACCATCGAAGCAAGGCTTCAAACCCTTTCACCTTGTCGCTGTTGGTGTTCATGATCGGTTGATAGTGAAGGTTGAGATCGTCGTTTTCTATGGCGCGTGCCAGTCGATGGCGGATCTCTACTTTGCGATGCAGGGTTTGTGCTAAGTCTGGGGTAAACGTTTGGAAGCGGTTTCGACCATTCGCTTTTGCAAGATGCATCGCCATACCCGCTTGCTTTAGCAATGTTTCTTGGTCAACCGCGTTATCAGGGAAATGCGCGGTACCTATGCTGCAACCGACAGATAAACTGCCGATGCCTCTGATATGGAAACTTCGGTTTAAGGCATCAATGATGCGAGAGCAAAGTAGTGGGATATTTTGATTTCGGCAGGTGTGGGCAATCACAATGAATTCGTCGCCACCAAATCGCCCTATCATGCACTTCTCATCAACCAACTGTTTAAGGCGTTCACCAACCTGTTTGAGTCGTTGGTCTCCGACAGTGTGCCCATAAGTGTCATTAACTAATTTGAAGCCATCAAGGTCGACAAACATCAATTCAAACGGTGAGCGATAGGCAATGCTGGTTTCTAGAAGGTTGCTGATCCCACGGCGATTATAAAGCTCCGTTAAACAGTCGTGTTCTGCGTTGTATCTGGCTTTTATCAGCTTCTCTTTTTGCTTTGTTGTACAGGTTAGGTTTAGCAGCAGTTCGCTTTTATCAAAGAGCCACTTTCCTTGCACATCAAAATGGTGTGCTCTGAAGGAGGAAACCTTGATAAACCAAGGCGCACCGGTTGTTGGTTCTCTATTCTGTAAACGTGTATGTACAAAAGTGATTACTATGTTTTGCGTACGGTAAATGTAGGGCTCTGATTCCAATATTGATGATCTATGGCCAGTATATATACTGCCTTCGCTTTTAATAAATACTGGTGATAGGAATGTCGAAAACCAAAGTGCTCATTGTTGAAGATGACCAAGAGATAGCTCGTCTAACGACGCTTTACCTCGAAGCTGAAGGTTACAATGTTAGCGTTGTTCATGAAGGGAACTTGGCACTTGAAGCGATCCGTAGTATTGAACCTGATTTAGTGCTGTTGGACTTGATGCTTCCAGGGATGAGCGGCGCGCAAATTTGCCGTCAAGCCCGTGAGTTTTACAATGGAATGATTTTAGTGCTAACGGCTTCCGCCGATGAAATGAGCGAGGTCAGCTTGTTTAAATTTGGTGCGGACGATTACGTTGCCAAACCGATTCGTGGCCATGCCTTGTTAGCGCGAATTGAAGCGTTATTGCGTCGAGCGACTCCCGTAAAAACTGCGCAAGAAACTACGGCTGAAAAACAGTGCGATATTGTAATCAACAGCTCTGCTCAAAGTGCCACGCTCTACGGCCAAAACCTCAAGCTTACTTCTGCTGAATTTGAAATCTTAAACCTTCTCGTTAATAACATCTGTCAGGTCGTGACTCGAGACCAGTGCTGTCAGTTATTTAGAGGGATAGATTACGCGTTCAACGACCGCTCGATTGATATGCGCGTGTCTGGGTTACGCCGAAAGCTGCGCATTCACGCAAAAGACAAACAGTTGATTCGTACGGTTCGCAACAAGGGGTACATGCTGGTTGCGTAAGTTCATTGCTACGAAGCTTCGCTCGGTTTCGATGTTTGCTCGCTTATACCTTGGGATTGTGACTGGGATGTCGGCAACGATATTTTTGTTCTTGAACCTTGGTGAGGGGTACATGCGACGCACCGAGATCGAAACCTTCCTCAATGATGGCATCTACTTTGCGGAGCAGTATGTTCGTCAACACAATCAAGAAAACTCACTCTATAAAGAGCTCGATAGAACAGGCTACCAACAATTTTATATCTTCAATTTACGCCTGTTGGAGAATTGGTCGGGCGAGGCGCCTTGCCAACAATGTGAGTTATACACAACCTTAAACGGTGTGCCGATATATCTAAGTGATGACAACCTCTATTCGACCGTGTTTCAGCTACCAAACTCTAAATTCAGTTTTGGGTTCAGTGAGGTAGGGGACTTTTTCTCTCCTGACATTGAATGGTACGAAGACTCAGAACGACACTTTTTGTTAGGGCTGTTGTTGGCTGTGATTGTGGCGATTGGAGCAAGTGTTTACTTACCTGTGAGGCGTTTTCAAGAAAGAATAGAGTTGCTCGTCGAGAAGCAGAAACAGTTTGGTAAGGGCAAGCTTAGTACTCGATCTGACATGGACGACATCCATCCTGTTTCTGATTTGGCCAGCAGTTTTAACTTCATGGCTGAAGAGATCGAAAGCAAAGTAAAACAAAGTCATATTTTCGCTCAAGCTATCCCACACGAAGTACGAACTCCGCTAAGTCGTATTCAACTGGCGACCGATATCCTAAGAAGGGGAGCCCCCGATAATCATCAGGTTCTTTTCGATGACATTGATACCTACATTGAGGATATCAACGAGCTCACGTCAGAAATTATCATGCTGTCGAAGTTGAATGTCATGGATAACTCTTTCTTTGAGCTCGTTAAAGTGACCTCCGATCTTCGTGAGTATTGCCTAGACCGAATTCGTTACTCGAAACTAGACAATGCCACCTTTGAATCTAAGGTACAGCTAGAGTGCAAGATTAAGTGTGATTGCTCAATGGCACGCTTGGTGTTCGATAACGTTCTCAAGAATGCGGGTAATTACACACAAGACAAAGTGTGGATGACGCTGGATGAGAACTCAGAAAACTGGCTGGTGGTGATTGAAGACAATGGTTCTGGAATACCAGAGAATAGGCGTGATGAGGTATTCCTTCCGTTCTCTCGACTAGACTCAAGCAGAACGTCGACCAACGGTGGATTGGGGTTGGGCCTCGCGATTGCTCTATCGGCGGCTAAAAAGCTTTCTTGGGATATCAAAATCGACGACAGCAACTATGGTGGCGCCAAGTTCAGTATCGTGATTCCTAAGATCGCATAAGCTGCAGCTTTAAGAACTCTTCAGGCTCGTCAAATAACAAAGCCACCGACTAATACCGTGGCTTTGTTATATTCCGATTTACAAGCGAGTGACTTCTTAGTTACTACTGCCTAGAGCCTAGAGCCTAGAGCCTAGAGCCTAGAGCCTAGAGCTTAGAGCTTAGAGCGATGAAGTCCATAAATAGCGTGGTCTACGATGCGGCCATTCAAGTTCTCGTTACGAGTTATAATACCTTCTAACGTGAAATGTAAGCGCTCACAAACTTTACGGCTGCTCATGTTCTCAGTGGCAGCTGATATTTCAATCTTTTCCATATCTAACTCATTGAAAGCAATATCAATCAGTTTTTCGACCACACGGGTGACTATCCCTTTACCTTGGTATGATTCAGACAGCCAGTAGCCTATCGTGACTTTCTGTTTGTTGTGGTCAATGGTGTTGAAGCTACAGTTACCGACGATATTACCTTTATACACAATCGCACATGTCATGCTTTGGCCTTCCGCATAATCGTGTAGCGAGCGCTGGATGAAGATCCTAAAGTCTTGCTCGGTTTTACAATGTGGTGGCCACACAAGCCATTGGCTTAGATACTCATTCTGACTTTGTGAGATTTCCGCATAGTGAGAAGCGAAACTCTCTTCAACCAATGCGATGGATAGTTCGTTATCGATAATCGTTTTAAACATGTCTTTCCTTTTCTTTTGGCTGATGATTTAGTGATTTTTGGTCGGCAGACTATAATGTCGCATGATTTTCAATATGCAACCACTTGTAGCACGGATTTTTCGTGATACGTTAGTTCTATCACGAAACTCATTAAACCTTACAATAGTTGTGTATATAATCATTAGCTATGCATTAGTATTAGCAGCCTAAATATATAAAAACTATAAAAATGCTAGGCTTAAATAATGATTCAACATTGCCAAGAGGTAACCGTAGACCTGAGAAAGGCTCTATTTGGTATTGCTAAGGCGCTTGATAACGTCGGTTTCGAAAGCAAAAACCATGGACAGAGGGTCGGTTATATCGCGTATCGATGTGCACTGAGTGTCGGATGGGAAGAAGAGCAGGCGCAACTTGCGTTTTCATTGGGGTTAATTCACGACTGTGGCGTATCGCAAATTGATGAGCAGCTCAGCTTAACTTCTGGGTTTGTACCTGACTCAAGCTATCACCATTGTCAAAAGGGCTACCAAATCTTAAAAGAGTGCCCAGTTCTTTCTATATTTGCTAAGCCGGTTCTTTATCACCATACTCCGTGGTCTGAGCTAAGGGCTATTCATATCAGCGAGTTAGAAAGAGAACTAGCTGCCATCGTGATGCTTGCCGATAGAGTCGATTATCTATACGGCATAACCTCTTCTGATCGTTATGGAAACCTAACACCAGATGGCAAAGCGAGCATCATTGAACGTTTGACTGAACAAGCGGATGAGATGTTCGAAACCAACCTTGTGCAACACATGTGCGAGTTGGTTGATTTGGATGACTTCTGGTTTTCTATGGAGATTCCATACATCGAGAACATGAGGGATAACTTTGAACCTGTGCCATTTTTCTCCCAGCAAATGTCGCTGGATGAGACGGTGGCCTTTGCCGAGTTTATCGCCAATGTTGTTGATACCAAAAGTTCGTTTACCTTTAAGCACTCTTTAAAGGTTGGGCAGCTTTCAGAATACCTCGCCAAACAGCTGGGTTATTCCTACACCACTCAGCGCAAACTCTATCTGGCTGGGTTAGTCCATGATATCGGTAAACTGCAAACCCCTAATGACATTCTGCATAAGCCGGATTTACTCACTGAAGAAGAGTATTGCTGTATTAAACGCCATGCAACGGACACTCGATTCGCATTGCAGGAGTTGTTCAGTTCACCTCAGGTTTGTCAGTGGGCATCTAATCACCATGAAAGGTTAGATGGTTCGGGTTACCCAATGGGAAAAACGGCGGAAGAGTTGGATCAACCCAGTCGAATTGTTGCTGTGGTGGATGTGTTTCAAGCGCTAACTCAGTCTCGACCTTATCGTGGAGGCATGACGTTAGAAGAGACTCTCGCTATTTTGAGGGACCACGTTGATAACTTTAAGTTGGATCGAGAAGTGTTTGAGTGCCTTAATAAACACGCGCAATATTGCTTTGAATTATCGACAGACAAACGAATGTACGCGTTTTAACGCCACTGAATGCTTTCGAGGTGTGACGCCTAAACTCATACTCGGTCGAAATGACTAAACACCAGAAACAGAAAAGCGATAGCCGAGGCTATCGCTTTTTTTAATGGGGGCTTATCAGGATTTTTAGATCGAGATTAGTATCGCTTTAAGATCTCGATGATCGCTTGCTCAGTTTCCGCTGCGATGATGGCATCAATGTCATTATCATTTTGGAACAACTCTGATAGCGCCATAATCGTATGGATGTGGCTATCTGAGTCCATCGCCGCCAGAGTAATCGAAAGGTAAACGTCACCGTTGTCTTCTGACTCTAAATCAACACCCTTTTTGAATACCGTTACTTGCAGTGATGCTTCGTTCACACCATCTTCAGGGCGAGCATGAGGCATCGCAATTTTTGGTGCCAGAACATAGTACGCGCCGATGTCCTTGTGCTTTTGCTTGATAGCTTCAACATAGCTTGCTTCGATTTTGTTGCTTGCTAGCAGTGTTGAACAGGTCACATCAATCGCTGCATCAACCGTTAGGTTTTCTTCAGAGTTGATGATAACGCCTTGGTTACCAATTAAATCGAATAAGCTCATGAAACAATCCACCCTAGGATAAGACCAACAACACCGAAGTCGAAGTCAGCAAACGTTGTCGCTTCAAGACCAAGGCCACCCAGTACTGGAAGCAGTAGCATTGGTAGGAAAGAGATACACAGACCTTGCGAGAACGAACCTAGAATTGCACCGCGTAGACCGCCTGTCGCATTACCGTAAACGCCTGCTGCACCACCTACGAAGAAGTGTGGAACGACGCCAGCTACAATGATTGTCCAGCCAAGCGCGCCTTGAACTGCCATTGCTAGTAGGCCAGCAGCGAAAGAACAAAGGAAACCGATAAGTACCGCGTTTGGTGCTACAGGGAATACCATAGGGCAGTCTAGAGCAGGTTTTGCGCCCGGTACTAGTTTGTCAGAGATACCTTTGAATGCAGGAACGATTTCAGCAATCAGCATCTTCACACCTTGCAGTACGATGTAAACACCACCGGCAAACACAAGAGATTGCATGAAGGTGAATACTACCCAGTTTTGACCGCCTGATACTGTTTCAACAAAGTCACCGCCAGCAACAATTGAGGCAAACATAAAGAAGATAGCCATTGTTGTTGCTACAGCAACTGGCGTATCACGCAGGAACATTAGGCTTTTAGGTACGTTGATGTCTTCTGTTGATTTTGAAGTGTCGCCAAACTTGCTACCAATGTAACCCGATACTAAGTATGAGAACGTTGAGAAGTGACCCATCGCCAACTGATCAGTACCCATCACTTTCTCTGTGTATTTTTGAGCAAGTGCAGGCATGATAACCATCAGTGAACCCACAATGATCGAGCCGATTGCAACGAGAGCAGTGCCTTCGATGTTAGCTGTAGACAGGATTACCGCTACCAGCATAGACATGAACATTGTGTGGTGACCCGTTAAGAAAATATATTTTAAAGGTGTTAAACGAGCCAATAAAATATTCACAACGAATGCGAAGAACATAATTAGAGCCATTTCATAACCGAATGCTTCTTGTGCTAATGCAACAATTGCTTCGTTATTTGGAATAACACCACTTACGCCGAATGCTTCAGTAAATACAACAGAGAAGTTATTTAGTGCGCCAACAAGAGCGCCAGCACCAAAACCTAAAATTAGGAAACCCATTACGGTTTTAATTGTGCCTTTTAGAATGGTAGAAACATCTGCTTTTTGTGCAACCAGGCCAATAAAAGCAATTAAACCTACCATGATCGCCGGCTCTTTTAATAAGCCGAGCATGAACTCGAAAAAGTTTTGCATAATTTTGACCTTACATGAAAGTTTTTAGTTGTTCTTCAATAGATGCTTTGTCAAAAATATTTTTAAGGCTGATGATGTTCTCTTTACCAGCGTCTTTTAGTTGGTTTGCAACGTCTGTTGCGGCAACCCAAATATCCGCGTTGCTTGATGCTGCAGATGATAGATCTTCGTGATCAACTTCTGCTTCGAAACCGATTTTTTTAGCGACTTCTTTTACTGCCATTTCCATCATTAGAGAAGTACCAAGGCCGTTACCGCAAACTACAAGAATCTTTTTCATAATATTTGTCTCAATTGGATTTTAGGGGTTGAGAAACTTCGTTCTCTTATTGTGTGAGAGCATAGTAATGGAAGTATTCAGATTTCAATAAGATCCCCATCACAAAACTAAAATGAGATTGTGATGGGGATCTCGTTAATTTGTAGTGAAGATCCAGAGTGAGACTTTGATCAAATTTAACTTTTCACTCGAATATGCAACGTATTTTATTGAGAAAGGCAGGCTTAACTAGTTTTTATATTAGAATATAAATCTATAGAGGCTTTATTGTTGAAAACAGAGAATTAATCGTATCGGCCGTAATCGGTAAGCATTTTCTTAAGCATGCTATTAACGTCTTTAGTCTTTTTACTTCTTTTAGTTAGCTGGCTTAGAGAGGTTGGTTTTGATGCTTCAAGTTTATCTTCATCAATATCTTCAACTTTGTCTTTCATTTTTTGTACTGCTGGCAATAGCATTCTAATTTCTTCATTATCAGCATTTGTTAACACGACAATATTTTCAGACTCAACTTGAGTAATGGTTAATATTCCGTGTTTAACCGATTCAACCTGTTCGCCAATCATAATTGACTCAGGAGCAACCGAACGATCGGTGAGTTGACCTGTACGTAATTTAGCCGCACTGATAGCTCGAATATTTCCGGTGTTTTCAAACGCGACGATAACAGTATGAGTATTATAATATTCAACTACTGTCACATAACCGTGTCTATTTGTTTTGAATTTAGCTCCAATGTTCATATCGTGCGGAGCTTCCATTTTCTTCACGTGTTTCCTCTCTTAGTCTCAAAGGCTGTTATATCTGATCAGCTCTATTGGTATTTTATAGATAATTATTTGGTGAGGTCATACAAAGTATATACGCATCTAAACTTAAGATGAATCTTGAAGTCTCGGGAAATGAGGCAGAGCACAGAAAAGTAGTAAGAATCACACAGAATTAACCGAGTGATTACGCTCACACACTTAAAGACTTAACATTACAAATTCAACTCCCTACAGATTGTTTACAGTTTTGAAGCTCGAAAACGACGACAAACAATACATTTTGCTTAATCCTTGATCGCGCGATCGTTTGCGTTAAAAAATGTGATGAAAGTCTCACTTAACTGTTTATACTTCTCTTCCGGTTTTAAGCCGGTGCTTAGCCAATACAAGCCGTCACATGGATATGTGAATGACCCCACGGACCGGACCAGCTACGTTCCACTGCTTGTATAAGGTGATTTTTTACATGAACAACTCGTTGTTACATTCGCTAACCCTGTTAGCTCCTTCATCGCGTAGCGTTTTGCTTGCGGTTCTTTGTCCTGTTCCTTTGATGTCATTTGCTTGGCTCATGTTCACTCTTTAAGGATTACTAGGACACATTATGAATATTCTATTTGGTTTTGTCGGTGTTCTTGCACTGATTGCTTGCGCGTACCTGTTATCTGAAAGTCGTTCTTCAATTAACTGGAAAACGGTCTCTCGTGCACTATTACTTCAAATCGGTTTTGCAGCCTTAGTATTGTATTTCCCTTGGGGACAACTGGCGTTAACAAGCCTAAGCAATGGCGTTTCGAGTTTGCTTGGTTTTGCAGACGTTGGTATCGCTTTCCTATTTGGTGATCTGGCTACTGAAGGTTTCATTTTCGCGATTCGCGTACTTCCAATCATTATCTTCTTCAGTGCTTTGATCTCTGCGCTCTATTATTTAGGCGTTATGCAGAAAGTGATTCAAATCTTGGGCGGAGCGGTGCAAAAACTGCTGGGTACAAGTAAAGCTGAATCTCTGGTTGCTACAGGTAATATCTTCCTTTCTCAGGGTGAGTCTCCTCTTCTTATTCGTCCCTTTTTAAAGTCTATGACTCGTTCGGAACTGTTTGCTGTAATGGCAGGTGGTATGGCGTCGGTAGCGGGTAGTGTACTTGGTGGTTATGCTGGCCTTGGTGTTGAGCTTAAATACCTTATCGCTGCAAGCTTTATGGCGGCTCCGGGCAGTCTGTTAATGGCGAAGATCATTGTTCCTGAGCGCAGCACACCAAGTGATTACGACGATATCGAACTAGATAAAGCTGACCAAAGCAACGTGATTGATGCATTGGCAAGCGGTGCGATGAACGGTATGAAGGTTGCGGTAGCGGTTGGTACTATGTTGGTTGCCTTCGTGAGTGTGATTGCGATGGTCAATACTGGCCTAGAAAGCCTAGGTGAAACGTTTGGTTTTGCGGGCATTACGCTGCAAGCTATCTTTGGTTACCTGTTCTCGCCTCTTGCATGGCTGATCGGTATCCCAAGTGACGAAGTATTGATGGCGGGTTCTTACATCGGTCAGAAGATCGTTATGAACGAGTTTGTTGCTTTCATCGACTTCGTTGAGAACAAAGCTCTGTTATCTGAACACAGCCAAGTGATCGTGACTTTTGCTCTATGTGGCTTTGCTAACATTGGTTCTATCGCGATTCAGTTAGGTTCAATCGGTGTTATGGCACCAGAGCGCCGTGCTGAAGTTGCAAACTTAGGTTTGAAAGCTGTAGCTGCTGGTACGCTAGCAAACCTAATGAGTGCATGCTTAGCGGGTATTTTCATCCTGCTTTAAGCTATATTCAGTTAAAGCGGACACTTTACTTACGGAGTTAACGTAAGGAGGGTGTCCGCTTTTTTGTGCCTGTTAATCAGGCGAAATCAGGTTTTGGCCGTCGACTGTGATTTGTCTATCGTGAGTAAAAGCTCACTCGGAAGAGTAATAGAGCCAGTTCCTTTTATCCGATATACTTGAATATCATCAGGTTGCGATTAATAACATTCGGCTTCGATTAAGAACATTCGATTTCGATTGAGAATATTCGGTTCCGACTAAGCATATCCGCTTTCGATTAGGAACAATGGCAACCAAGCTAAATTAATCAAGGGTCTCTCCATGAACATTCGCGTTCTCATCGGTCTTATTGTTACCTTCATTGGCTTGTTTGCGATGGTTTACCTAATTGCTGGCGGCGCTCAGTTTCCTATCTACCAGTGGCCAAAAGAGGCTTATCTCGGTTTGGTGTTCAGCGTGGTGTGGGGGGCTGGTGTCGCAGCGTCTGTAGCGTATTTCTTCTCGGCATTGGTGTTTGTTACTGTCGCCGTGGTTTGCTATGCGATCGGTTATAAAATCGGTGGGCTCTTTTCTTCAAGTTCTAAAGCTTAATCTTATCAAGGTGTGCTGATGTTCATTGAAGTAGGGCTGATTTGAATGCACTGGCTCGATCGTTGGAAGGTGTATCGCTATCATCGGAAACAAACTAACCGCTCGAATGGCGACAAGGCTAAAGCTTTAGGTTGGACTAGCGAAGAGAGTCAATTGTGTCGCTTTGAAGTAATCGCTCGTGCGGCGGACTTCGAAAAGAAGAGTGTTTTAGATTTGGGTTGCGGCTATGGCGAGCTGTTTGAACTGCTCGACAGCATCTATCGTATTCAATCTTATACCGGCGTTGACCAACACGCAGGCTTTCTTAAGAAGGCGAAGCAAAACTACACAGAAGATCGTTGTCAGTTTTTGGCGGGTGATATGAGCAAAATGAACCTTGAGACGCACGACATTGTCATCGCTAGTGGTTCACTGAACTACATCTCTCGTGATTCTGATTATCTGACAAACATGATTACTCGCATGTATGAACTGGCGAATCAGACGGTGATTTTTAATCTTCTCAACTCAAGCCAGTATCCTTCGCGTAATACCTTGATGAGTTATCACCCTCAAGGTGTCTATCGTTTCTGTAAAACGCTCTGCGATGATGTCTCTTTAACGGAGGGCTACGCAGAAGGGGATTTTACGATAGTGATGAACAAAGCCGTGTCAGGAGCTTGATGTCGTCTTTGTTTTTATCTTTACGCAGGTTTTGATATTAACAACTTTTGATACGAGTACTGACGTAGTAAACAGCAAAAAGCCGCAGCCTTGAAAGGTATGAGGCTTTTTGGGTTCTATGATGAACCTAGGCTAGGTATGTTGCTAGTTCTTCGGTGGTTGGTTTTTAATGAGTCCGTAAGGGATGTTAGTAAACACCTTAGGGTTGCCTTCATAAGTCGGCGCTTCATTCACTTGCTGCCAATCGAGTAGCATGATTGCTAATACGTTGCGGTGTTCACCGTACTCAAGGTCAAAATCGCCAGTAATTGAAGGGATCATGCCTTGTTTCTCATCGATTGAAGCTTGAATCGCGAGTCGAGTTTTCTCTAGAACTGGGTCATCTTCTAAACCTGCCAATAAGAAGGTTAATCCAACCTCAGCAATCACATCTTCTTTCGCACGCAGCAGAATCGTATCGATGTTTTCTCTAAAGTAATCGTAGATCCATTGATGGTCTTGTTCGCTTACTTGATGTTGGTAATATTCTGAGTCGCCGAAGATGACGTGTGTCATACCATAGATCTTATTGCCGAATTGCTGGCTTGAGAGTTTTTTGTCTTTATCGTCTGGATACGCTTTTTTGAAGGTATCGACAAACTCATCAACGATATCCTGCTCACCCAGTTGGCGCAACCAGTAAACCTGATTCGCTAATTGAGCGGCCCACGCTTTCACCATGTCTTCATTGGTCACGTATCGTGAGAAGTCATAGCGACGAATGATTTCGCGTAGCTTGGCATCGTTCTTGTGTTCTAAACCGTATTCGTTAGCACGAGCCATAGAGCCTAGAAGGTCAACACCAAGGTAAAGGTATTCAGGCATGTGCTTGGTGATGTTGTAGCGTCGAATACTGCGCTCATCGTTATCACCAATATAAGATGCAACTCGCTTCTCTGAGTAGAGTACGATTTGTTCCATGGTTTGAACGTCATTCGACAGGGTGCTGAGCTTGCTTGCCACTCGAGCCATGTCGCTCCACACCGCCGCTGAATACTTATCGTCTAATGTTTGACGATACATGCGCAGCCCGTAGTGACCTTCTTTGAATGCAGGCAGGGTGTAAAGCTGGCTTTCGTAGGTGGTGCGAATTAGGTCTGCAGATTGCTTGAAAGATTGTTCTTGAGAATTGAGCGAATCTGCTTGGGATTGAACGTTCACTGCGGTTGGCGCTTGAACGTTTTCTTGTGCGTGAACGGCAACCGAGGCTGATAGCAATGTACACAGTGTGATAGTTTTTAACTTCATGTCGTGAGGTACCAAGCTGATTATTAGTCTATGTAAAATAACATTGATGAATCCTTCAATGTAAGCGTTGAGTCAATACAATGTAAGCTTTATAAGGTTCACTAACCCTTTTTGATTAAACCATTCGTTTAGTAAAGAAGTTTGAAGTGATGGATCACTCAATATTTGATAGATAGTCGACGTCAGTATGGATTTTTAATGACTTAGCGGCATACTGGGGCAATAAGTCAGAAATGAGCCGTTATAAGGCAGTATATAGAACAATAGTGTTAGAGGTTCGTAAATGCCAAGTGGTTCTAGCAAGCAGTGGTCTGCCAGAGTAGTATCTTTTCTTTTTTTCCTTGCGATAGTAAGCGCAATTGAGTTCTTTCATGTCAAGCAATTAACTTTTCTTAAAAACGAATCGTATTCAGAGGCAAAAAAGCAACTATCCATTATTCGTTCTCGGATTGAAGCCGCGATCGTGTCAGATATGTATATCCTCAATAATTTCTCGACCTTAGTGACCATCAACCCCGATGGAGAGGTAAAAAATTGGGATAAGATTGCAGAGAATATCATTCAAGATGGCTTCCATATTCGACTTATCGGACTCGCCAAAGACGACATTCTAAATTTTGTTTACCCGATGGAAGGTAATGAGCAGATTCTCGGTATTAATTATCGTGATCACCCAAATCAATGGGAGTCTGTTGAGATAGCCCGTAATTTTGGCAACACCTTTATTGCTGGTCCTTTTGAGCTGTTTCAAGGTGGGCAAGCCCTTATTACACGTACTCCGATCTTCCGAGATCCGCCTTTTAATCAAGATTATTGGGGTGTCTCCAGTGCTGTTATCGGTTTAGATGAGCTGTTTGAAGATGTTGGAATCGGCAAGATAGAGAACAAGTATGAATTAGCAATTCGTGGTGCAAACAGTTCAGGGAAAGATGGCGCTGTCTTTTATGGTACTCAGGATGTGTTCGATAATGCGTTTGCCACTGAACAGGTGAGTTTTCCATACGGGGGTTGGTACCTTGCTCTCTCCGGTAACGAACATGTATTGATGGATGAGCCTTGGTATCGCATCCAAGCGGTAAGGCTGGTGGGCTACTCCATAATATTAGTGCTGGCGTTTGCTTTCTTTACTATTTATCGCCTTTACCGCATTGCAGATAGCCGCTCTATGCATGATGAGTTAACGATGTTGCCGAATCGTCGATACTTCATGTATAGCCTCAAGCAGGCCTTCAAAACCACTCAAAAACAGAGAGCGAGAACCTTTGCTGTTGTAAATATCGACCTCGATGGGTTTAAAGCAATCAACGACACTTATGGTCACGCGGCAGGCGATCAGGTATTGATCGAGTGTGCTAACCGCATAAGAAGTGAGCTGCGTGTTTCAGATATCGTTGCAAGGATTGGCGGTGATGAGTTCTTGGTCTTGTTGCCACGCATCATCGATGATCAACACGTATCTTCAATCGTGACTAAACTACGAAAGGCGATATGCTCGGCGCCAGTTGTGTACGAAGCGCACTCTATTTATCTCAGAATCAGTGTGGGTTGGGTTATTCACAATAGTAACTACAATGATGTCGATGCGCTCTTGAAAGCCGCTGATGAAAAAATGTACGAACAGAAGCGACAAGTTATCTAGGTTGAATTTTAGCTGCGATTAGAATTTAGTTGCTGAATGGGGGGAAAAGCCTCAGAATACCGCGCTTTGCTCCGTATCAATGTATTTGATGAGCAAAAGCTGAAGCAACGCACTTTTTAACGTGTTGCTCATACTAAATGTTATTCAACTGAGAAAATAATCTATGAGTTTTACCTCCCTTGGCCTTTCTGAACCGATCCTTAAAGCTATTGAAGCACAAGGTTACGATAAGCCATCACCAATACAAGAGAAAGCCGTGCCAGCTGTCCTAACGGGCAAAGATGTTATGGCCGCTGCTCAAACAGGTACAGGTAAAACTGCAGGCTTCACGCTACCTATTCTTGAAATGTTATCGAAAGGTACTCGCGTACGTCAGAACCAAGTTCGTGCGCTCGTGCTAACGCCAACTCGTGAGCTTGCTGCGCAAGTGAATGGCAGCGTAGTGAAGTACGGTATTAACTTACCGCTGACTTCGACGGTAGTGTTTGGTGGTGTGAAGATTAACCCTCAGATGCAAAAACTGCGTAAAGGTAGTGACGTGTTGGTGGCAACACCTGGTCGTCTACTTGACCTATACAACCAAAATGCAGTGCGTTTTGACCAACTAGAAATCCTAGTGCTAGATGAAGCGGACCGCATGCTAGACATGGGTTTCATCCGCGATATTCGTAAGATCTTAGCTTTCTTGCCTAAGAAGCGTCAGAACCTACTGTTCTCAGCGACGTTCTCTGATGATATCCGCAGCTTAGCGAAAGGCTTAGTGAACAATCCTGTTGAGATTTCAGTAAGCCCTGCAAACTCGACGGCAAAAACGGTTGAGCAAAGCATCTACCCAGTAGACAAAAAGAAAAAGAGCGCAATGCTAGCGAAGCTAATCAAAGATAACGATTGGCAACAAGTGTTGGTGTTCAGCAAGACGAAACACGGTGCGAACAAGCTTGCTCGCTTCCTTGAAGAGCAAGACATCACTGCTGCACCTATCCATGGTAACAAGAGCCAAGGTGCACGTACTAAAGCCTTAGAGAACTTCAAAACAGGTAAGGTACGAGTACTTGTTGCAACTGATATCGCCGCTCGTGGTATCGATATCCCGCAACTGCCTCAAGTAGTTAACTTCGATCTTCCTCATGTATCAGAAGACTATGTACACCGTATCGGTCGTACTGGCCGTGCAGGTGAAGTAGGTAAAGCGATTTCATTGGTTTGTGCTGATGAAGTGGGTGAGCTGTTCGGTATTGAACGCCTGATTCAACAAGTGCTAGAGCGTCGTGAACTGGAAGGTTTCTCTCCAGTAAATAAGTTACCTGAGTCTCGGTTGGATTCACGTCCAATCAAGCCTAAGAAACCGAAGAAAGCAAAACAGCCACGTGAACATGCTGATGGTCAACGCTCTGGTGATAACGCTCGCGGGCACAAGCCAGCAGGTAAGAACAAGCGTCATGTAGCTGGTAATGGTTCGGCTCCAAAGCGTAAGCCGACATCTGGTAAGAAACCTGCTGAAAACAACTCAGCTGCGACAACTGAAGATAAATCAGTAAGAAACAACGGCAGCAACTTTAAACGCGGTAGTGCGGGCAATAAACCTGCTGCAAATAACGCAGGTGCTCAGAACACTCTGAGCAAACCAAGCGGTGCGGGTAAATCTAACGGTACTGGTAAGCCAAACAACGCGGGTAAACCTGCAGGCAAACCTAAGAAGTCTGGTTACGGCGGCAGCTACGGCCCAAGCAAGTCGTCAAATAAGCCGACAAGCAACAAACCTTCGACAAACAAACCGTCTCGAAGCCGTTCTAAGCCAGCTCCTCAGAAGTAATCTTTTCTGAGATATTGAAAGAGCAATGAACAGGAGTCGCTTTATAAAAAGGCGTCTGGTGGGTTAAGTTCTTTCTGTCATAGAAATCGAATAAGCGCGAATATTGAATCTCAATGTTCGCGTTTTTTTATGGGCGTTGTTTAGGGTGTTGTTTATGTTGAGTAACCGTATAGCTTGAGTAAGCTAGGGGAGGTTTATTGCTGTTTAAAGTGATTGAATCTAAGGGAAATATGACATTTTTGGGAAGGGTAATGAATCTTTAATTATTCATTAATAATAACATAATCACTAGCGTTTTTGTTGGATTTTGCAATTTGCAATTCCAGTTTGCAAAACAAACAAGGATATACGGCCAATACGTGTCCAGATGCGTAGTAAATACGTGTTTTAAAAGTTGGCACGCATGCTGCATTAGTAATAGTGACCCTTCTTAAGCCGAGGGTCACCTAGCCAACTGACGTTGTTAGTGAACCTTTCTTGTTCACACAAAATATATGACCAATCACCCTTATTGTGATTGGTTTTTTTTTGCCTGAATTTTAGGTTCTATTTTTTGTTATTACTTTTTTACTCACCACACTTCGAGTAACAGCTTGGTTGGCGTGGGCATTCTCCACCTCTGGAGCAGATAAGCCTCGCCTCTGTCTCAATCCCACGTTCAATCCAATTTATATTTAGAATCTTGGCTATTGTCGTGAGATCTTTTTTGATGTTACGCGGAATTGCCACAGAGCCACCATTGTTAACGCATGACGCTTTAAGCTGCTCTGCTATGTCTCTTGAATTACCGCCTTGAGCATCAATTGCAGGGTTGAGATCTATACCAGCACACAACACACGATTGTTACCCGCAGGATCCGTCATATTGATGGATTCACAGCAGTAGATCCTTGGCTCATCACCCACGTTCAAAATGGATATTTGAGCCGAGCTTCCCGCTCGAGGTTCTGATAATCGACGGAACACAGCCCAATGTTGACATGGGTCAGCGACCGTTCTCATATTTCCCCAAGGCAGTGGAATCCCGTTTCCGCGATATACCGCCTTGAGTTTCCCCGGCCCATAAGCATCAAAGTAGTGCCAGTGAGGGTAGGGCGATACTACAGTCATTCGACGCATCGCAACAGAGGGGGAAACCCCTGCTCTTTTGTGAACGTCGATTTCGTAACCAGTGCGGTCGAGTAGCTGTCTAAACGGAACTTTCGGACACAGAAGTGCACCAGCAAAGAAGCTAGATTCAAAGTCTCGCCATGCTTGAAGAATATCTTGGGAGTTGAGCTGTGAAGATCCCGATATCTGGTTGTCGTCCCACGTGTTGTTGTTACCGACCGACAACACACTCTTTAGGCCCTCTTTGCTGTGCAGAATGCAATGACCGATATAAACCGAAAGGTCGTATTTCAGACGGGTTGGGTACTCTTTAAGGATCTCGTTTAAGAAGATAGTACCGGGAGGCTCAAAGAAGGAGGTCACCAACTGCTTAGCGTTAATTCCGAGCTCATCGACTACGTCTTGCGGCGTTCGCGTTACCCAGCGGATGTTGATTCCTAGGCTTCTAGCGATGTCTATCAGGTCTTCTACGCTGAGGTTAAGACGTTTTAAGCCTACTTCTTCCGCAGCGCGCTCAAGGTCAGGGAAGTGGTTCTGGTTGCTCTCTTGGTGTGCTCGAATCAAGAGGTGCGCAAACTGGCGGCCTGAAATGCCCGTTTGTGACAGCATCTCAGGAATCGCAATTTGCAGGATGTCGTTTGAGAATAGGAAGCTCGGCTCGAGCGCCATGCCACTTATCCCACCACGATTCCCCTTATCAGGAGCAATGGCTTGTTGTTCAGATTCGTCGTCGAGGAACCACGCCGGATTCTTCTGAAAGACCTGTGCAATCACTTCCAGCATATCGATGCTCGGAACCCGCTTTCCACGTTCAATCATTGAAAGGTAAGAAACGGAAGGAGCACATTCTGGGTCGATTCTAATACAACGCGCAGACAGGTCTTCCATCGTTAAATGGTTACGTTTTCTTAGGTTACGTATTTTCGTACCTAGGAAATGTGACTGACGAACTAAACTTTTTGACAAGGCCATATTTGTAAAATTCACATTGTAAAATTTTTGTTGTGAAATTGTATGTAAAAAAGCGCTAATCTACAAACTAAGCAATTCACAAAATGACAAATAAATTAAACGTTAGTTTGGAATAATTGCTCTAGGACACATTTTTGCTGTAGAAATCGGTGGTTATCACCGGACTGGTCAAGAGGGAAAGACTATGAATATGCTTACATTCGATAAAACAGAAATCCAAAAACAATCAAAGCCATTTATCGCTGAAGCTGTCTTTGCCGTGGAGACAATCAATGCTAATCAGCAAACTGAAAAGCAAGTGAAAGCAAAGCAGCTGCTTGATCGACTATTCCCACTAGAGAATGGCTCACATCAAGACGTAACCAGCTACGTAGTCGATTACCGCCATATTATGGCTTACTTTAAAGACGGTCAGCACAGCGGTCTGAAGCACCCTAAGCAGTTTGTAGCGTACATGGGTGAGAAGAACGACCCAGACTCTATCTTGTTTCGAGATGGCAGTGGCAGCCACCTAGAGGTGATGTTTGGTTGCCACAAAGGGACAGGTTGTATTGAGCTAGTAGAAATTGATGATATTCAGTTGGAATCATGCACCACGTTTGGCCAATCACCAATGGAAGCAACAACCACAATGCGTGAAGAGACCATTGCAGCGATGCGCCACTGGATCAGTTTGATTCAAGGTGACGCAAAGGGTAAACCAAAGGCATGCAGTGAAGATAAAGAGTTCAGAGCAAAGAGTGGTGAAGACTACTGCTTGAATTATTGCTTCCAGATCTAACGGTGAATCCTAGTTAGCTAAAGTAATTTATACAACTAAAGAAAAAGCCCCGAAGATAATGTCTTTGGGGCTTTCTAGTCTCAATACGAGCCGACTAATATGTCGATAAGAGCATTGTTGGTGTGTTTTACAAAGGCATGACTCGGTTACGGCCAAGTGATTTCGCTTCATAAAGTAGCTTATCAGCACGTTCAATCAGCGATTGAGCTGATTCGCCGGGTTCAAGTTCAGCGACACCAAACGATGCAGTGATACTGCCGACTTGTTGACCACTGCGGCGATCTTTAATCGACAGCTTTTCTAGAGAGCGACGATTGGTATCAGCGAGTTGACGAGCAATACGCAAAGACTTGTTAGGCACAATCAGCGCGAACTCTTCACCACCAAATCGATAGGCAGAAATACCTTCACGGCAACTTAACTTCAGCTTGCGAGCGATCGCTTTAAGCACCATATCGCCAAACAAGTGGCCATAGGTGTCGTTGAAATTTTTAAAGTGGTCGATATCGAGAAGAATCAGACACAAAGATTGTTGTGCTTCACACAGGGTTTCTATGTCACGGTCGAAAGAGCGACGGTTATAGAGTGTGGTTGTACTATCGAAAAGCGCATCTTTCTGAACTTCTACTAACTGGGTTTTTAGCTTGGTGATCTCTGAGGTTGCAGAGTTTAGCTGAGAGTTTAAAAACTGAGTAGAGTGACGAATATGACGGGATTCAGACACCAGCTGTCGAACTAAGGACATGACTTCATCAATAGATAGGCTTTCATTATCAACACGAGCCAAGTCCTCGAAGCTTTTATCGATCATGTCAGAAAAAGCGGAGGTGTCGGTCAGGGTGTCATTCATTGAATTGGAAACTTCAGAAACTAACAGTTCCAAATTAGCGCGAAGGTCATTGATATTGGTTTCGGATTTGCTGGCAACATAATTGTTGTATAGCTGCTCACCAACGGCAGGAGGACAAATACCGTAGTGTTCTAAAACACCATCCATGTCTTGAGTCAGCTGGGGAATAGCGTTATCGACATAGGTGTACCAAAGTGCGTAATTTGCAGGTGTCGTTGACACCCTGTTCTTCATCATAAGAGGCACCGCTTTTTTTAGATTTGCGGTGGATTTCTGAAATTCGTCTTTGTTCATTATTTTTACTGCAGATACCAAAACAACTAAGCCACTTGCGAACAAGGTTAGCGGATTTCGAAGGTCTTTGCTTTAAAAATTATATGATTAGTGGATGAGGGTTGGATAAATAACTCATTTTTATTATGAATATCGATTGCGTATTCATAAGTACAATCTAATGGATTGTTCTTTAACCATATTTGGGCTTATCAAACTTTCGGCGTAGCGTGAGTTAGTATCAAAAGATTGCTGAGAAATGAGTGTTGTTGTCTCTGGAAGTGCATACAAAAAGTGAAGTTATTTGGGCGTCGAGCTTTAACTGAGAGTGGTTAGATTGGGAGGCTTGGCTGGTGATTTGCATTTGTTCAGAGTTTACGGGGGAAAGCCTGTATCGAGAGGGGAAATGTTTATAAGCAGGCATAAAAAAGCGCCGATAAAAATCAGCGCTTTAAAATTCTTTTTAGCTATAAGAGCTAATTATTGAGCAACAACGTTTGCTGCTTGTAGGCCTTTTTGACCATTTTCAACTTCGAAAGAAACCTTTTGGCCTTCTTTCAGAGTTTTGAAGCCTTCAGAAACGATTGCACGGAAGTGTACGAATACGTCAGCGCCGCCGTTGTCTTGAGAAATGAAACCGAAACCTTTCTCTTCGTTAAACCATTTTACAGTGCCAGTATTTGTGTTAGACATAATTTGTCCCTTATTCATAAATTTTCTAAGTTGTTGATTGCATTTAATGCAATGCGCTGATAATTGAATTATTTAATATTGCTAAGAAATAAGGAAAAACTACTTACAAAAACGGGTAACGATTTTACATGTCAATTTTTTACTATTCATCTAACTTAAATAACTCCGGCTAACAGAGCGAGAGCATGTTAACACAGTCTTTTGAGATGTACACGCATTGCTTAAGAAATTTGTGCTTTTTTTGTCATACCGTGCGAATGTACAAGATTTACACTGATTTAGTGATAGTTTTGTCGCTTCGTCCAACACAACAAAAGGAAGCATCTCAGCTTCCTTTTGATCATTAGTATAGACGATATTAACGCTTAAAGTTGATATCTTCAGTTTGATCTAAATTTATTTTTGTTTTCGCTGGTTGAGTCTCTGCAATCACCTTACCGTGTCGTATTGAGTACTGCACTGGTACTTGGCGGCGCACTGCATCAAAGCCATTGTCAGCAGGAAGAATCAGTAAGCTACCTGGCTTACCTTCTTCGATGCCGAAGTTGTCTTGTATGTTCAATGTGCGAGCAGAGTTCTTGCTGATCAAATCAAGTGAGTTGTTGATTTGATCGTAGCCCATAACCTGTGTCACATGCAGTCCCATGTGCAGAACTTGAAGCATGTTCGCTGTGCCCAGTGGGTACCATGGGTCAAACACATCATCGTGGCCAAAACAAACGTTGATGTTTGCTGCTAGCATCTCTTTAACGCGCGTTACACCGCGGCGTTTCGGGTAATCGTCGAAACGGCCCTGTAAGTGAATGTTCACTAACGGGTTTGCCACGAAGTTGATACCAGACATCTTCAATAGACGGAATAGGCGAGATGCGTAAGCACCGTTGTAAGAGCCCATTGCAGTCGTGTGGCTAGCGGTTACTTTCTCGCCCATTTCAAACTTATGAGCAAGAGCTGCTAATGTTTCCACAAAGCGAGACTGTTCGTCGTCGATTTCATCACAGTGAACGTCGATCAGACAGTCGTACTTGCGTGCAAGCTCGAACACATAATGCAAAGATTCAACCCCGTATTCACGAGTGAATTCGAAGTGAGGGATAGCACCGATAACGTCAGCGCCGATCTTCACTGCTTCTTCAAGCAACTCTTTGCCGTTAGGGTATGAAAGAATACCTTCTTGAGGGAATGCAACGATCTGGATGTCGACCCACTCTTTCATCTCTTCACGAACTTCAACCATCGCTCTTAACGCAACGAGTGTTGGGTCAGACACATCAACGTGTGTACGAACGTGTTGAACACCGTTAGCTATCTGCCATTTCAGTGTTTGCTTGGCACGAGACTTTACGTCTTCGATTGATAGCAGTTCTTTGCGCTCAGCCCAACGCTCAATACCTTCAAACAAAGTGCCAGAGATGTTCCAGTTAGGCTCACCAGCAGTTTGAGTAGTATCTAGGTGGATGTGCGGTTCACAGAAAGGAGTAACTGCAATGCCACCTTCAGCATCAAGGATGTCGCCTTGATGATTGATTTGCGCGCCATTATCGAGAATGCGAGAAAATTGACCATTTTCAATGAGAATCTGTTTCAAGCCTTCTTGGTCTTGAAGTTTCGCGTTCTTGATTAATAAGGTTGTCATAGTGTGTCCTTAAGCGGCCTGAGATTTCAGAGCTTTTTTGTTCAATAGAGGATTAAGCACGAGGTAACTGATTGCACCACCTAACACTGCGTTCAAAGGAACAACGCCAGGTAGGAAGTGACCAGCGGCTACGCCTGTTGCTACCGCGATAATGCCAGCCCAGTTAACGGTTTGGAACTCTGCATTTGCAAAATCTTTGTAACGTTTACGGTTCGCGAAGAAGTCGGCGATGATTACGCCACCAATTGGTGGAATCGCCAGCGAAAGGAAGGTTAACCAACCAACGAAGTTGTTGTATAACCAAAGTGCGAAAATCGTACCGATAATGCCGTTAATGATTGACATTGTAGTACTTGAGCGACCAGTGATGTTAGATAAACCCAAACCGGATGCATAAAGTGCATTTTCATTGGTTGTCCAGATATTCAAGCCAAGCACGATGATGGCTGGAAGCAGCAGACCTTGCGCGATCATCACATCTGAAATATCAGCCTGACCGGTTGCTGCTGCTCCTGCTGCGCCGAAGATAAACATCAGCGAGTTACCGATGAAGAACGCAACCATAGTAATTAATACTGCGCTTGCTGGCTTTTTACCGAAGCGAACGAAATCGGCCGTTAACGTACCCGCACTTACGAACGAACCTACAACCATTGCAAGAGCCATTGAAAAGTCCATTGGCGTCTCTGGTTTAATAAGTTGCAGTTGCTCTAGTCCACCAACACTGTCTACCGCAGTCAGTACTGAGTAACCACCCAGAATCGCAATCGCAGGCACTGCAATCGCTGAAAGCACCATTAGCGCTTTAATGCCGAAGTACACTGTACCCGTCATCAATAAGCCAGATACGATAATCAAGGTGTTGGTATCAATGCCCGTTGCTTTTTGTACTGGAATAGCAAACATCGCAACACCCACACCAAACCAACCGACTTGTGTACCACCAAGTAAAGCAGAAGGAAGCCATGAGCCTTTAGTACCGAAAGAGAAACGAGCAAGGAGGTGGGTAGAGAGGCCAGTAGATGAGCCGATGTAGCCAAGAAAAGAAGTGTAAATACCGAGGATTAGGTTACCGATGAGAACGGCGAGGAAGAAATCGTTGAATGAAAGACCTGTCCCGAGTGAACCACCTGTCCACATACTTGCAGAGAAGAAAGTGAGTCCAAGCATTACCATGGTGAGTGAAGCGACTCCTTTCCTAGCCGATGTAGGAACCGGCCCTAGACTGTAGTTATTATCAGCAGCCATTTTTTACCTCCGCAAATGATCAAAATTAAAATTAACGGTCGCCGTATTGCAGGCAAACTTGCGCATTGTGGTGATATAAATCACATAGTCAATGCTAATTTTGTCAATAATTGCCCATAAAAACCAGTTATTGCAGTAATTATCTTGTAAAACATAGGGTTATTTTCTGTCTTTATTTAAAAAAAAACAAATAGAAAACGTTTTCTATAATGCGTTGGTTATCTGCTGTTCTTGGTTGGCTATGAATGCTTATTATTATACGTCTGAATGGGTGTCTGTATCGAAAAAGAGGGCGGTTGGCCAAACTGCAGGCAAAAAAATAGCCAATCGCAATAATCGCAATTGGCCTATATATTTTGTGAACAAGAATAGGTTCACTAACAACGTCAGTTGGCTAGGTGACCCTCGGCTTAAGAAGGGTCAATATATACATTGCAGTTAGTGTGCCAACTTTTAAAACCACGTAAAACGGCAGTTTTATAGCAATCTGGTGCGTATTTGAGCGTTTAATTTGCGTTTTTGAATACCCAATTGCAAAATGCAATTGCGATTTGCAACTTTAGAGTGTTTATTCGTTTTTCGGGTTTGTGTTCTTTCTGGCGACGAATGGTGAAATAAACAAAAAGCCCGTGCGATCTAAGAGCGCACGGGCTTGGGTATTGTTTCACCAATAGGAAGTATTAGATGGAGTAGAAGAAGTACAGTTGAGACTTCATTCTAATGATGATCCCGCGTATTACGTCTAGGAACGCCATAAAGCTGATAGGCTTCTCACCGCTTACCCACGCTAATCCGACAGAGCCAACAGGAATATCGTAACCCTCTGCCTCATCAATTTTTAAACGAACAAAGTGGTGCTTGTTCTGAAGGTTTTTGCCTGTGGTAACACGAACCTGCTCATCGATACCCAGCAAACTTGCTTGCGCTTCACCAGTGGCTTCTACAATGCCTTCTACGGTTGCAGAGAACACTTTTCCTGGGTATACCGCTGTCGCAAATTCCGCAGGTTGTCCGACCTTAATATTACGAATCGCTTGGTGGTTAACTCGCATCAGCACGTACTTCTCTTCGGTATACATCTGGATACGAGGCATCATTGAAACACGCTGACCTTCACGAAGAATAAAGTTCGTTACAAAGCCGTCAGTCGGTGCCGTGACTTTGGTGCTGTTCAAGTCCCATTGTGCTTGTGCCAGTGTTGCCTTTGCTGAATCGACCTCAGTTTGCTTCTTGCTCACATTGGTTTCAGCTTTGTTGATGTTCAACTTCGCATTCTCGGCATCGACTTCTTTCTTGCTAAGCTGAGATTCCAATGTCGTAACGTTATACGTCGCTAAGTCTACCTTTGCTGTTTGTTGGTCGATGTCAGTTTCAGTGATCGTATGTTCTACCACTTTGTTTTGCTTCTGGTAACGATCAAGCGTCTTTGACTGCAGTACTAAGTCTGTTTTAGCCGAATCTATTTGTGCGACTGAAGCTTTGATGTCTTCAAGCGCCGATTGATAGCTGACTTTTGCAATGCTCACTTCTTGACGAGCTGTGTCTAAAGCGACCTCTGCAGACTCAAGTTGAACGCTGGCTTTGTCTCTTGCGATGACATATTTAGTGTCATCAATTTCGTAAATTAGCTGTCCTTCAGTCACATCCTGGTTTGGGTCGATGTGGACTTTGGAAGTTTTTCCCGACACATTAGTTGAATCGGGACGCAGCTGAATATGTGGAGACTGAACCACTGAGCCTCCCGATATTATCTTGAAGCTGGCTGATAGAGTGGATATTGAAAGGCTAGGTCCTCTCTCTAACTGGTTTTTCTCGGGGCACGATCTGGCGTCGTCTATACGCCGAGTTAACATCGGGTTGCACTGTTTGCAGTCCGGGGCTTTTCTATATGGCGCTCAAGTCGGTAATTTCATCAAATGGTGCTACGACAATCCTGCTTATACTGAGGTGGGTAAAGTTCATGACTCAATTCGAGTTGCCATCTTTATGATGAAGATATTAAGGCGTTACTTGGGAGACGACTTTACTCCCGCAGCCGTCTCTATCGCAGGTTATCGCGAGAACACTCAACTCTATCAAGAGTATTTTGGGTGCAATATTCAGTGGGGCCAGCCACGAACTGAAATCTGGATACCAAGCCAGTCGAGGTTATCGAGCAATCAAGCCCCTTCTAGCGGCAAGATGAGCTTGGCAATGAACTTTCATGACTTAGATAATTACCTCAACATGCCTGATGCCGCGGATGAGCATAAGGTGACCTATGAGATGATCAATTACAGTCGCCATTTCGGCCTGCCAACACTGCATAAAGTGTCGAGTTTGCTTGGGTTATCTGAACAGCAATTTCAACGTCGATTGCATAACTTAGGCATCAACTTTTCTACCATTATGGGCTATGCGTTAAGTAATGTGGCGGTGGAGTTGTTGATGTATTCAGTGCCAATAGATAAAGTCGCGATGAGGCTCGGCTATACCAATGTCGCGAGCTTTAATCGGATGTTTAAGAAACATCGAGGTTTGACACCCAAGCAATATGTTGAGCGCCTAAAAACTGGCCTGTAACTATTCAGAGCTAACTTATGGTTCGTTTATGGATCAGGCTGGACAAGTAAACCATCCCCCAAGTACTCAAAATGAAAGGGGCGGTGAGTGGTAACAGTGACAGTTCATGAAAACCAAGTGTGATGAGACAGCTTAACAGCATGCCTAATAGGATTAACGGCCAACGGATTCGCGGATAGGGCACAAGTGCTAAAGTGGCAAGAATGGCGTTGTACCCGTAAAGACCTTGGGCTACCAGTTCGTTAGAAGCGCCAATCAACCCGCTAAATACGGTGCTAATTATTACTGCGAGCATAACCCAAATGGCATGCTTGATATTGTTGAGTGCGATGGCGACTAAGATAACGAGCCCCGACAACGCATTTTCGATGAAGCTGACTTGGCTTATCCCTTTTAACAACGGGATCACCACTGTCGGCAGGTTGAACCACGAGTTAGCCTCAATACTGATGAGTGGCATCAGTGCGGAATCAGGTGCAGAAAACGCTGACAGCTCAAAGGTTGATTGGATAATATAAATCAGCCAAGTGGTGAGGATAAAGGCGCTAGTGTAACCGCGATATTTCTCAAAACTGAATACGATGTGGGCAATCGGCACCGTGAGTAATGCACCTAACGCAGTCACTAAAGCCAATAATGGTGTCACACCAAAAAAGTTACCGATAAATAAACCAATCAAAGCGCCATTTAGCGCGTACATTCCACTATCAATGTCGTCAACTGACTTGTTGGTGTTGGTGTTGGTGTTGGTGTTGGTGTTGGTGTACATATAGCCATAGAAAGCTAATGCATAGCTGCAACTGGCGCCAAGTAAGGTAAGAAAAGCCAGCGCCAGTGACTCAATAGAAATGGCAAGCAACAGCAAAGTCGACGTCATGATAGACGGTGTGAAATAGACTTGCCCAATGCCATTGAGCAAGCCTTGAAACGGCAGAATATCCTTGTTCGTTTTCATCGTCTGATTACATTATTGAGTCATGTTAAATTTTTGTAATTCAGATTGTATACAATTTTATCAAGTTCACCATCTTCGAGTGTTAATTCTGATACCAGCGTTCACCATAAGCTTGTTGGTAATCTGGTGTTTCAATGATGCCTTCTTGTTCTGGAACGGTTTCTAACGGCCCAACAACAGTTCTATAGGGTAATACGCCAGCCCAAACTGGAATGTCCATATCGGCTTTATCATCATTCACTCCATGTTTACTAATCTTCACGGAAGCTTCTGTTAAAGGTATCGCCAACAACTCGGTCGCAGTGAGTTCTTTTTCATTACTGAGCCTCACTTCATCGGTTCTGCCCGGTGCGATTTGCTCAATAAAGATATTCAACAAGCGATCCTTTTCTTGATTGTCATCGATGACTGAAAATGACCCCAATACCACAGCAGAACGATAATGCGCACTATGATGAAATGCCGAACGAGCCAGCACCCAACCATCGAACAAGGTGAACGTTAAACAGGTTGGTTCTCCCTTTTTTAGTCCTTTTAGTAGGCGACTGTTTTTAGCTCCATGAATGTAGACTATATCACCCACTCGCCACGCGAGCATCGGGATGACCATTGGTCCTTGTTCGCCCTGCAATGCAATGTGTGCGATTAAGCTCTCATCAATAATTTGGTGCAGTTTCTCTTGTTCAAATACGGCTTTGTGAGCCCCTTTTTTAATCGTGGTTCTTTTCGTGTTAGATAACATAATCGCTCCTTAATCATTGCCTTTTGATTAATGTAGCGATTAACTGGTCTATTAAATAGAGCCACTTTTAAACACTATTTGGATCCAGTTATGCAGCCTATCGATGTCGGTGATCTACAGTTAGACGAACAACACGGCACGCGTCAAACCGCCTTGTTCCACGCGATAAGAGAGAAGATCGTTCAAGATTTATGGAGCAAGGGCAGTAAGTTACCTTCAACACGTAAGTTGGCTGTCGAGTTATCGGTGAGTCGAAATACGGTGATTTATGCGTACGAACAACTGGTTACTGAAGGCTATATCGAGAGTAAGCAAGGCTCAGGGTTTTATGTCTCGGTTGAACAACCAGAACACTTTCTAAGTTTGTCTAAGCCAAACAGTGTTCAGGATCTGAAGGTCAAACAAACAGTCAGTAAACCGAGTACAAACATAGCGACACCTAACGACATTAACCGCAGCTTTGCCCCAGGAGTTCCTGACTTAGATGCGTTCCCTTTTGCGAAATGGCAGAGGTTGCTGCAACGTCACTCTACACGTCAGAACATTGCGGGCAATCAAGAGGTTCAGGGAAGCTCAGCCTTGAGGGAAGCGTTGAGTGGGTATCTTGCAAGCAGTCGTTCCGTTCATTGTAATGCCGACAGAGTCATCATCACCGCAGGTGCGCAGCAAGCCATCTCAATCGGATTAATGGCAACGTTAGCGATGGGCGACAAAATCCTCGTGGAGGAACCCGGTTATCGACAAGTACATAAAATTATCGATCTGTTGAGACTAGAGTTAGAAGGTGTAAGTGTGCGTGAAAAGGTGGGGTTGGATATTGAGAAAGTGTTGGCCAGTAATGCTAAGGCTCTGTATGTCACACCGAGTAACCAATACCCAATGGGCACGACTTTAAATACTGAGCAACGCCTTAAACTGATCGATTGGGCCAATCAACATCAGTCATGGATCATTGAAGATGACTATGACAGTGAGTTCCAGTTTGCTCATCGCCCTTATACCTGCATGCAAGGGTTGGCGGGAAAGTTGGGGTTCGATGATCGCATCATCTATGTCGGCTCTCTGAGTAAGGTTATGTTCAATGGCCTTCGATTAGGGTACTTAGTGGTACCAGAAAGTCTGGTGGCGAAGTGTCTTGAGATCAAAGACGCGCTTACTGGAGACACGGCGTCCCACACACAGGAAGCTTTGGCGGATTTTGTTCGAGAAGGCGACTTGCTGCGTCATATTAGAAAGATGCGTCGGTCATACAAACTCAAGTATGAAGCCATGATAGAAGCGATTGAAAGCGAGTTTAACGGTGATCTTGAAGTGATCAGTCAGGCAGCAGGGCTACATGTGACCGTGAAGTGGTATCAAGGTATATCTGAGACTGAATGGAGTCATAGAGCTGAGCTTGAAAATATCATCATTCGTCCGTTTGATTTTTATGAATATGGATCAAGTGATGCTCGTGATTGGAGTGGGGTGGTGTTGGGGTTTGGAAATATCCGATTGACTGACATAAAGCCGAAGATCAAACAGATCGCTCGGCTTTTTTATCAGTAATATTGGTAGGGCTTGTTTACCATTTTCTGATTCATCACGAATCGAGTTACAACTTGTCGATAGAGACGGTGGGTTTACCTTTACCTAGCCACTTCCGCCAAGGGAGTGACAATGTCACAAAAACAGTCACAGCATAGAGCATCGACCAACTTAAACAGATAAACACCAAGGTACAGATGACCAATGAAAGCATGGCAGTGTATCTAGATGCGCCTGTTAGTAATCGGCAAGCGGCTAACATTGCGAGCAGATAAACCAGAACAAAAATACCGTTGGCGAGCTTGAGAAAGAACTCAAGGTCTAAATTAGACAGCTCACCAATCACACACGAAATAAGCACGACAAAGCCAATTGCTAACGTTGGGTAGAGCGGTACGCCGCGGCTGTTCAGTTGAGCCATTCGACTTGCAGGGCTGTGTTGGCGGGCCTGAGCCCAGATCATCCGAGACAGGCTTTGTGTGTAAAGGTTTAGGCTGGCAAAGCAAGCAAAGAACCCCAGCACGCTGATGACGGTTTTGAAGCCATTACCAAACAGTTGTTCTGTTACCCAAGGGATGGATGCGGCATCGAATTCAGATGAACCGAAAGCACCCAGCTTAAGAATCACTACTGAACAAGCCCAGTACACTAGCCCCGCAACAAAACAGCCTGCAATGATGGCGATTGGGAAGTCACGTTGTGGATTTTTGAATTCCTCTCCCATGTGAGCAAAAGCTTCTATTCCGACAAAGCACCAAAACATGACAGCTAAAGCAGCGCCGATAGACCACATTGAATTGGATGAGATGGCAGGAAGAGCAACATCGGTTGCCGTGATGTCGGCTTTCCAAACAAAAGCGCTGACTAAGGCAAAAATCGACAATGCGATCACGGTTTGCAGTCGGCCAGAAGATTTACTGCCCATCAAATTGACGGCAATAAGCAGGGCGACGGTAAAGGATTGAGCACCAAGTGGTGTATCGAGAGGTGCGGGTAACAATTGTTGAGCAAAACCACCAGCCAGTGCAATGGCCGCTGGAATACCGACAGGAATAACACTCACAAACAACCACGCCACGCTTGTTTCTAATCGCTCGCTAAACGCCTGGCGCACAAAATAGGCAGTACCACCTGCATTCGGGTAGCGTTTTCCTAATGATGCGAAGGTCAGTGCAATCGGGCAAATAGCGATAAACAGGATTAACCAAGCGAGAAGAGACAACTGTCCTGCAATGCCTGCTGCGATCGCAGGGATCATAAATAATCCAGTGCCTAGCAAGGTCGTTGAGAGTTGTCCGATTCCTGAAATAAGCGTGATTTCTTGTTTGAGTTGTGTCATTCGCTCTCCTAGCTATTTGATTCTGGTCACGGTCTTCCAGTAACTTTCTTCTGGTGTGTGAGAAGTTATGATTGAGAGCATACATTGTTGACATCAATAATACAGCTAGCGAAACGTCGTAAGACACCGTCATTTTAACGGTATTAATCCGATTCAGAGTGAAAGTGTCGGCTGTCAGAATGGCTGTTATAAGTAGGAAAGTTGTGTCAAATTAGGCGTTATAAATAGAACAATAAATGAAAAGAATCAGAAGCATGGATAAATTTGATCGCCAGATTTTGGATATTCTCAAAACCAATGCACGATGCTCAGTGAGCGATATCGCCCGAGATGTCAGCCTCTCGCGCTCAGCGGTGAACGCCAGAATCAAGAAACTGGAAAGCGACAAAGTGATTACGGGCTACTGCGCTCAAGTGGCAGAACCCAACCAAACGAAGAATGTGTGCGCTTATATCTTGTTGAAGTTCGACATGTCGAGTAGTGACCATAGTTGTGAGTCTTACGCGAAACAAATCCAGAGTATTGATGAGGTGCAATGGTGCCACTCTATTAGCGGTGAGACAGATATGATGTTGTACGTGGAAGTGGAAAGCATGGAGAGCTTGAACCGAGTTCGCGATCAGCTGCAAAGTTACCCGGATCTTCGCCACTTAATGACTCATACGGTTTTGACCGAGTTTTTCAACAAACAGAATGCGACGGTGCACTCATGTTAGGCAATATCAACTTAAACCTACTGCGTTCACTGCATGTACTTCTTGAAGAGTGTCATGTGAGCCGTGCCGCCCAACGTTTGCATATCACACAATCCGCGGTGAGCCGTCAGCTCAGCCAGTTACGTGATTTGTGTGGCGACCCTTTGCTGGTCCGTGACGGCAACAAACTGGTGCCGACCAACCGTGCATTGCTACTCAAAGGTAAACTCGACGACCTGCTTGGCGAGTTTGACCACCTGTTAGATGATAAACCCTTCGAGCCGCAAGACTGGCAGGGTGAATTGGTGTTGTCTTCGAGTGATTATGTCGCTCAGTATATTCTTCCTGTTATTGTTGCAGAGGTGTCCGCCGAAGCGCCGAACATTAATTTGGCTTATCGATTGTGGCAGCCAAACTACCTTGAAGCACTGAACGAGTCTGGGATTCATTTGGCTTCCAGTATGTTTCCCACAAAGCCAGAACATGTCTCAAGTATCAAACTTGGTGAAGATAAGTCGGTGTGTTTGATGCGAAAGTCGCACCCGCTGGCTCAACAAGCGGTTTTGAGTGCAGAAGATATTGTTCACTACTCTCACATCAAAGTGACGGGTGGTGGAGATAAAGACAGTTACGCGGACATAGCATTGAAGAAGCAAGGGCTGAAGCGAAGAGTGGCTTTACAGGTTCCGTTCTTTTCATCTGCTGGTACTGTGTTATTGCAAGACGACTATCTGATGATCGTGCCAGAACATATCGCCTATAACCTAGGTCGACACCTCGATACTACCTACTTTTCGTTGCCATTTGATACGGAAATGCATACCTATTGGTTAATGTGGCATCCTAAATATGACAACGACTCTGCCCACAAATGGGCGCGAGAAAAAGCATTCCAAGCCATGCAAAAGTCGAGTTACAATATCAGTATGACTTGAAATCATAGGTGTGATGATAATCTTTGATTTCAAATAATACCTCCTGCGAATTATGGTAAGTGCCAAGTATTGAGTATTAAGCGTAGAGCGTTCAGCTGGAACGCTTTATTTTATTAGGAATGGAATGATGACAGTAACAATTTGGTTTTCTTTATTAGCGATTTGCTTGTTGGGTGCAATGTCTCCGGGCCCAAGCTTGGCGATGATCGCTAAACACAGTTTGGCTGGTGGCCGTATGAACGGGCTTATCGCAGCTTGGTCACACGCTGCTGGTATCGGTATTTATGCGTTCGCAACCATTGTTGGTTTAGCCGTTGTGCTTGAGCAATCCCCAATGTTATTTAAAGGTATTAGCTTAGCGGGGGCTGCTTATCTGCTTTATCTTGGCGTTAATGCGTTACGTTCGAAAGGTGGTGTTGCCGCGAAATTAGAAGCGGGTGAAAAGATGAGTTACATGCAGTCTGCTCGTGAGGCTTTCTTGATCTCTATCTTGAGCCCAAAGATCGCATTGTTCTTCATCGCTCTGTTTAGCCAATTTGTAGCGCTAGGTAATGAACTGACCAATCAAGTGATTATTGTCTCAACGCCGCTGATTGTCGACGGCCTTTGGTACACCTTTATCACCTTGGTACTGTCTAGCCCGTTGATTGTTGAACGTATTCGCTCGAAAGCTCAGTTGATTGATCGACTATCTGGCGTGGTGCTGATCCTGCTTGCTGTTCGCGTGGTGTGGACGATATAGCAGTAAACGATAAGAATAAGTAACTCATTAAAAAAGGCTCACTAGACGTTATCTAGTGAGCCTTTTTGATTTCTCTGGATTAGCTTTTGGAAGACTTGAGCTTATTAGCCTTCAGAGTTCAGTACGGCATCTAGCTTCGCCATCGAGTCTGAGAAGTAGGGGTTATAGGTCAAACGCGCATGGTTCTTCCCTTCTTCACGATAGCCCCAAGCTGAGTACCAAACCTCACTGGTTGCATTGCATTGTTCTTCAAACCCTTCTGCCTGACCATTGGAGCAAATCTTCTCGCTACCATTGATTCCGTAATAAGGGTTGTTTGGTGAGAACAGTAAGCCCATGTGAGAGCCGTTCGAGATGCGTTGCTCTGGGATCTTCATGCTGTACTGAACAGCGCGAGGATCCTCGAGAGTCGTCTCTCCTTGCCAAACCAACACATTGTTTGGATTCGGCATAGATTCAGTAAAGGCTTGCTGAACGTAGTTGGTGTCAATCACGCTGTCGCCTTCACTCATCATAATAAAAACTGGTTTATCGAAGTGTTTATCTTGTAAGTCACCACGTACGACTTCTGATGTCTCGTAGTAAACCGATGCACCATTCATTGGCAACGAGTTGTAACGCAACACATTGTCTTCAGGATCTTGATCCGCCCAAGTGACAAAGTAGCTTGCTAGTCCCGCGTATTGAACGGCAGACGAGCTCGGTTGAAACGCAGGTGAGAACAGCAGTAACCCAGAGATCTTTGGATCGTTCATCGCCTGTGAAGTCACGAGGTTCGCGCCGGTTGAATAGCCGCCTAGCCAAACAGAATCATACTCTTGCTCAAGTAACTTCGTATGATGAGCCACCACACCTTGCCAATCTTCTAGGCTCGGCTGCATTAAATCACCCACGCGACTGCCGTGACCCGGAAGTAATACGGTTCTCACTAAGTAACCTTGCTCTGCCAAATGGGTAGCGATGTCTTTAAATGAGTAAGGTGAGTCGCCTAATCCATGAACCAATAATACCGCCTTGCCGTTTGGCGAGGTTGGTTGATACTCGGTTGGTGAATTGAGTTGGATCTCGAGTTGCTTGTCTTCCGTCATGAACACGCGGTTTTTCAATAACCAATCTTGTGTGTCATTGACGTAGGCATCAAAGCTGTCTTGCTGATAGCTAGGCAAGTCTGGAGATGTTTCGTAAGCGGGTATCGGTGTCTCGTTGGAACAACCAACGAGACTTAAAGTCGTTAAGGCCAGCAGTGCTAGGAGGGGCTTTCTTTGCATTATGTAATCTTGTCTCTGTTGTGCTTTCACTATGTCTGAAACTAAAGTTTAGGTTACTTTTTGCTTGAAAGGTCTTCGTATTCACCTTCAATAACACCGGCATCATTGGTTGATGACTGACGAGTGTTCATATGAGCTGCGAAACCTTGTTTCTTCATTTGATTCTGAATGCGCTTGCCAGTAATTAAAGCTGCAATAGCTAAAGGAATAGCAAGGATCAAGCTTGTGAATAACGCCAAAAGGCCAGTAAACAATGCAACAATCGTAACTAATATATTTTTCATATTCATTCCTCTTTTTCTATGTTGTTACTTTATCGCTTCTATTCTGAACGAAACATGAACGCCGTTAATAAATCTCTGAGAGTCACTATGACACGGATGTGTGCTGTTAGGGAGTTTATATGTAGTCATAATCACGCACTAAAAACATGGAATAAAACTAAGTTTAATAAAATCAATATGTTAAAAGTTGGCACGCTTGATGCTCTATAGGGGTTGGAATAAGTCACTGTAAGCAAAGTACTTACAGTTAATAAAAATTACTGGAGCCCTTATATGTTCTGTATTCAATGTGAACAAACAATTCAAACCCCAACCGTAAAAGGCTGTTCTTTCGCACAAGGTATGTGTGGTAAAACTTCGGAAGTATCCGACCTTCAAGACGTGTTGGTGCATTCTCTTCAAGGTGTTTCTTTTTGGGCCAATTTGGGCCGTGCGTGTGATGTTATTGATACTGAAATCGACGAGTGGGCGCCAAAAGCGTTTTTCGCAACACTAACCAACGTTAACTTCGACCCTGCTCGTATCATCGAATTCGCACAACAGTCCCATGAATTCAAGCAGCGTTTAGAGCAACAGGTTCGCGCGGCAGCGACATTGATTGGTTTTGAGATCCCAGCGCTTTCTGCTGCTGCTCAATTCGACCTTCCAACAGACTCTTCAGAGCTATTGGCGCTTGCCCCTCAAGCGGCGGTAAACCGTGGTCACGACTCTCAACACGAAGATGTGATTGGTCTTCGCCTTCTTTGCCTATACGGTCTAAAAGGTGCAGCAGCTTACATGGAACACGCACGTGTTCTTGGTCAAACTGATAATGCTATTTTCGCTGAATACCATGAAATCATGGCGTTCCTAGGTACAGATCCATCAGACCTAAAACAACTGTTAGATACGTCTATGCAGATCGGCTTAATGAACTACAAGGTCATGGAAATGTTGGATAAAGGCGAGACAGATACCTTCGGTCACCCTCAACCAACAACCGTGAATGTGAAGACGAAGCGAGGTCACTGTATCCTTGTTTCTGGTCATGACCTGCATGATCTAGAAAAGATCCTTCAACAAACGGAAGGCAAGGGCATTAACGTTTACACCAACGGTGAGATGCTACCTGCACACGGCTACCCTGAACTAAACAAGTACCCACACCTTGCGGGTAACTACGGCAGCGCTTGGCAGAACCAGCAAAAAGAATTTGCGAACTTCCCAGGTGCGATCGTAATGACATCTAACTGTTTGCTTAACCCTGATGTAGGCTCATACGCTGACCGTCTATTTACGCGTAGCATCGTTGGCTGGCCGGGTGTTGCTCACCTTGAAGGTGACGATTTCAGCGCTGTGATCGATTGTGCTCTTGCACAAGAAGGCTTCAAGCATGACGAGATCGAGCAAATGATCACTGTTGGCTTTGGTCGTAACGCACTGATGGAAGCAGCGCCTGCGGTTGTTGAGCAAGTGAAAGAAGGCAACATTAAGCACTTCTTCTTAGTTGGTGGTTGTGACGGCGACAAATCTGAGCGTAGTTACTACACAGATTTCACAGCTCAAGCACCAGAAGATTCAGTAATCCTGACCTTGGCATGTGGTAAGTTCCGTTTTAATAAGAACCAATTTGGCGATATTAACGGTATCCCACGTCTGTTAGATGTTGGTCAATGTAACGATGCTTACTCTGCTATTCAGCTTGCTTTAGCACTGTCTAAAGAGTTTGACTGTGGCATCAACGAACTGCCTCTAACACTTGTTCTTTCTTGGTTCGAGCAAAAAGCGATCGTTATCCTGCTTACTCTGTTTGCTCTTGGTGTGAAAGGCATCTACACAGGCCCAACAGCGCCAGCGTTCCTAACAGAAAACCTACTAAAGATTATTCAAGACGAGTTCGATATGCGTTCTATCTCAACGCCAGAGGAAGATCTTAAAACAATCTTAGCGGCTTAATCTAAGCCAACTCCTAAGCCCCGTTGTTGTGACGTTTTTCAAAAACAGACAACGGCGGGGCTTTTCGATTTAAATCCTTAGTCATTTAATCATCTAGTCATTAGCAAGGTACACGAACTATGTATGCATGGTCGGATAGCGATTCAATCAATTTAGTGTGTTTAAAGAAATGGCATGAGACGCCAGATACGGTCAGCTTTGAGCTTGGCAGCCTTCCACAAGACTTACATTTTAATTTTAAGCCAGGGCAATTTATTACTCTGGGTTTAGATATGCCGACAAAAACGGATTACCGTGCTTATTCAGTGGCTTCTTGCCCGGAAGATAACCGTCTGAAGTTGACGGTCAAGCGTGTGGAAGGTGGCTTGGTTTCGAACTTTATTGTTGATGAGCTTGATGAAGGTGATGAGGTTTCAGTGTTGAAGCCGGCAGGCGCGTTTAACTGTATTGATTGTATACCAACGGCGACAAAGAAAGTAACGCTAGTGAGTGCAGGCTGTGGTATCACACCAGTAATGGCGATGGTCAAGTATTGGCTGTCTCAAGACAGTGACATCGAGATTGATTTCGTCCACATGGCACGCAACAAGCTTGAGACTATCTACTTTCAAGAACTTCATCAGCTCGATGAATTACATGCGAATTTCAACTTAAAACTGCTGCTAAAAGACAACGAAGGAACAACGGCTCCTCAAGGTCGTTTAGATAAAAACTGGTTAGTGAAACTGAGCCCAGATATCTTAGATAGAACGGTTTACCTGTGTGGGCCTGTAGGCTTCATGCAAGACATTGAAAGTTATCTGAAAGAACTTGAGTTCAACATGGATAACTTCTATCAAGAAAGCTTCACTCCTGCTACTCAGAATGCTCAATCAGAAGCGTCAAAAGCCGAAGTTGCTGACGATACGAATAGTGCTGTTAAGGTATTTGTGCCAGCGTTCGGAGCTGAAGTTGAAGCGGAAACTGGTACACCATTGGCGGATTCATTAGAAAAAGCAGGCGTTCCAATTATCATCGCTTGTCGCAGCGGGATTTGTGGCTCGTGTAAATGCAAAGTGACCAAAGGGTCAGTGGAATCAAGCAGCCAAGAGACATTGACGCCAGAACAGATTGAGCAGGGGTACGTGCTTGCATGTTCAAGCTCGATTCAGTCAGATGTTGAGGTTGAGTTATAACAGACGTGAAGCTGTGCAAGGGTGATGAAGACAAGGTCTTGTCATAGCGATAAAAGTTAGGGCGCTAGATGTAAAAAGGCCACCTAGATCAGTTAGAGAGAGCAGATCTAAGTGGCAACCCTCTTGTTTATACGGGGGAGTAAAACAAAAGGGGTTGCGAAGCCCATACAGACTTCGCAGATATAGTTATTATGTTGTGGAGCTTGTTGCGCTGGACGTATCTACAAGAGCGAAGTTGATTAAACTTCAGGGTATGTCTTGTAGCGTACACCCATCATCTGTTCCATACAGTGAACAACTTGGCAGCTGTAGCCAAACTCGTTATCGTACCAAATGTACAGCACGGCACGGTTGTCTTGTGCGATAGTCGCCACACCGTCAACCACACCTGGGTGACGAGAGCCAACCAAGTCGGTAGATACAATCTCAGTCGAGTCTGTGTAATCAATTTGTGCAGACAAAGCAGAAGACAGCGCCATTTCACGCAGGTACTCGTTCAACTCTTCTTTGTTTGTGCCTTTCTCAAGGTTTAGGTTCGCAACTGCCATTGAAACGTTTGGCGTAGGAACGCGAATCGCATTACCTGTTAGCTTACCTTCCATTTCCGGCATCGCTTTTGATACTGCTTTAGCAGCGCCAGTCGATGTCAGTACCATGTTCAATGATGCAGCACGACCACGACGATCACCCGAGTGGAAGTTATCGATTAGGTTTTGATCATTGGTAAATGAGTGCACCGTTTCGATGTGACCAGACAGCACGCCAAACTTGTCGTGAACCGCTTTCAATACTGGCGTGATTGCGTTAGTAGTACAGCTTGCTGCAGAGATGATGGTGTCTTCTGGCTGAATAACATTTTCATTCACACCAAATACCACGTTCTTGATGTCGCCTTTACCAGGTGCAGTCAGTAGCACTTTCTTCGCACCGTTACACGCAACGTGTTGGCTCAGGCCTTCCGCGTCACGCCATACGCCTGTGTTATCAACCACAAGTGCATTTTCAACACCGTAAGCCGTGTAATCCACTTCTTCTGGTTTGTTTGCGTAGATAACTTGGATGAAGTTACCGTTAACGATGATCGCTTTGCGTTCTTGGTCTACAACAATGCTGCCGTTGAATTGGCCGTGTACAGAGTCACGACGAAGCAGGCTTGCACGTTTTTCTAGGTCGCCATCTTTGCCGCCGCGTACAACGATTGCACGTAAACGCAGTGGGTACCCCGGGCCACTTTTCTCGATCAACAGACGAGTTAGCAGTCGGCCAATACGACCAAAACCGTACAATACAACGTCACGAGGTTCTGTCATTGCATCGCCTTCAAGCGATTCGATAAGTGCAGTTTGTAGGAAATCATCCAACCCATGTGTGTGTTCGCGATCTTGCCAGAATGAATGCGCAAGGCGACCAACATCAATACGACATGGAGATAAGTCCATAGAGAGAAGGTGTTGAATGATAGGTTGAGTCTGTTCTGCTGTAAGAGGAGAACCAGTGTAACGTTTTGCGATGCGGTGAGCTTTGATGATGTCGATAGTTGTCGCGTTAACTAAGGTCTTACCAAAGAGGATAACTTCTACGCCTTTTTGACGGTATAACTGACCTAAAGTTGGAGCGATGGATTCAGCAATGGTTTGACTAGTTTGCCAATCTAGGAGGTGCTTTTCGGGACTCATCTTTACTCGGGACCTTTCACGTTAAGTTTCTGCATTCATGGCGGTTGTAGGGAAGCCAATCAGCATAGGGGATTTGAGGCATCAGTCTGTGGTCTCTATTGCCACTTAAATGTGCTGATATACCTTGTGTGTAACTTGTAATTTTTATGTGGCAGGATTGTAAGGTGCGACGGGTTATTCTGCTAGGAAAAATAAATGCAGACAAAATATCTGTAAATTGGCTTTATATTAGCCATAAATCAAGATTTGAACGTAGATAAAGACTATTGACTTTAACAATCTGTAGCACTTATTTTTCGTCAAAAAATACTCAATTCAAAGGATAATATGTAATACAGGTTATATTGAACATTAAAGGTGTGATCGTTAACTCAAGTTACACGTAAACAGTAAACGATAAATAAGGGAATTAACGAGTATTGATGTTCGACCTTTGAATAAGCCTAGCTTGAGTGTGAAAAGTGCATCACGCAAACGATTGGATGTCACAATTTTAACCTAACTATCCACTTTGTTAGCACGCAGAGTCATTATTCACAGTCTAGTTGAGCCGCAGAATGTGGATGTGTACTTGTTATGCCGGTGATAATAACTGGAGAAAACGTCTTTTGTTTACCTTTTGCTCACTGAAACCTCGCTTGTTTAAACCAGTCTTAATAAAAGCACGCCTTTCCGCTTTAAAGCACTTTTCTGGATACCAGTTGGCTTTAATTTTTCGTTCTGGGCTCAGAGTATCATTTGTTCATATCCAATTTGATCAATAACCCCCTGTTAATGTCCTATTCTTAATTTGGGCTAGGTAAATTACTTTCGGGAAGGGAGTCGTTATAAAAATGATAAATATGTCAATTAGATGGCGTCTTATTTTTCTTTCCACGGTTTCTGTACTCATTATGTTCGGGTTTACAGTGAATGAAGTGCTTAAGAACGATGAGAAGATGAATCACCTTGAAACAACGCGTATTAAGGTCGAAGCGCTTCAATTTTTTAATACGGTTTCAAGTGATGCTTATCGATGGTTGGTGCTGTCTAATGATTCCCCTGAGAAAGGTCAGTTGCTTTTAACACTGCAATCAGAACTGGATAGACTGACTCAGTATGGAATGCGACTTCAACGGTTCGACAGCAATTGGAGTATTGACCCTCAGTTAGCTGAATTGAAAAAGTTGTTGATGATCCTAGCTAGTACACCTGAAACGACAGACAGCAGAAAATTGACAGAGCGCGCTTTCGACTTGTTAAAAGACGTGCTGATGGAGCTGTCCGAATATCGCATGGCTTTAGTCGATGGCAATATTGGTCAAGCGGAAGCGATGTTTATCAATCTTACGCATTATGTGTTTTGGACTCAGAGAGAAGCGTGGTTAAGCTTCAGTTTGTATCGCTCGCCCGAGCTAAGAAATCAATATTTATTGAGCTATGTAGGTGCGCTAGAGAGGCAGCAACAGTTGCTTGATACATTTTTCCGCTCTGATACTCGTTCACCTGAAATTAGGCAACTGCTAAACGCGGTCGCCAAAGATGATTTTCAAGACAAATTTATATCTCGAATCCTCAAAGGGGACTTTTCATCACCCGAAATATATCAACACTTGAAAAGCTTAGAGGTTAAAAAACGGGCTATTTCAAACGCGATTGGCGCTTACACCAATCAAATACAGTTTGAACTGACCAAGAATATCGCGTTGCAGAAAAGCCAAACCTTGGTCATGACGTTGCTTATACTCATCGCTTCTGGTGTTTTGATGTGGCTTGGGGTTGCGACATCTCTGCGCTTAAACAGAAACCTGTCGATTATCTTGAAAGGTGTGTCGGAATGCGCTGATAGCTACGGCCAGCCAAAGGTGATTCGTATCCAAGGGAACGATGAGCTTGCCGAGTTCACTGAAACCCTAAATCGAGTGATGGAACGCAACTATCTGCACAACAAAGAGTTGATAACAGCAAAAGAAGACGCGATTTCGGCTAACAAAGCCAAAAGCGCATTCTTAGCAAATATGTCACATGAAATACGCACACCACTTAACGGGATCATTGGCATGGCTGAGATCTTATCTCAAAGCCAACTGAGCCCAAATCAACAAGAAGTACTGGGGGATATCGAATCGTCCTCTCACTCTTTACTGGTGCTGCTGAATGACATACTCGACCTGTCTAAAATCGAGTCGGGTAACTTGATGTTGTCACGACACAATGCTGATTTGCGAGAAGCGGTTTATGACTCTGTGAGTGTGATTCAGTCTAAAGCGATAAGTAAGGATATTGAGCTCGACATCAATATCGATTATCAAACGCCGTCACAACTGTTTTTCGATGAGTACCGCGTGAGACAGGTGCTGACCAATCTGCTTTCTAATGCCATCAAATTTACGTCTAAGGGCACAATTACAACTGACATTGCTTATACACCTATGTCTATGGGCAGGGGCAAGCTTGAATGCAGCGTGTCTGATACCGGGATTGGGATTGAGCCCGAGAAGTTAGAGTCCATATTTGAACCTTTCACTCAAGAAGATGGCAGCATTACCCGTCAATTTGGCGGTACGGGGTTAGGGCTTGCGATTTGTCGACAGCTTGTTGATTTGATGGGTGGTTACATTACCGCGCGTTCAGTGAAAGGAGAGGGCTCGACATTCACTTTTTGTTTGTATGTCGATGTTGTAGAAGCGCCTGTTCAAACTTTCGATAACCTGAGCCGAGCGACCATCATCTCGAACTCTTTCAATTACCTCGATCAGCTCGTTAAAGAGTGTGAGCGTTTGAATGTTCGAGCCAATGTGGTGTCATCCATTGCTGCCCTTAGTGAAAGTGTAAAAGAAAGTGACTTCATACTTTATTGTCATACCTTGCACCACTCTATGGAAAAAGATCTTGCGACGTTGAAGGTGATATATCCTCTTGCTCGCGTCATCGTTTGTCAGCATCACCTATTTAAAACCAACCTAATCAGAGAAACGGTCCACTCGACTCATACCTTGCCATTCTTGGGCCGACGTTTCTTAACCAGCTTACAATCTCTCGATGTGGGCGAAGAGCAAACGCCTCAAGTGGAAGCAAAAGATGAAGAAGTTCGCTCTCTGAATCGACGCATTTTGATCGTTGAAGACAATCTGATGAATCAAAAAATAGCGAGCTTCTTCCTTGAGCAAGCGGGTTATGAATATTTGATTGCCAGTAATGGCCAAGAAGCGGTGGATGTCATCACCCAGGGTGCTCAGTTTGATGCAGTCTTAATGGACTGCATGATGCCTGTTATGGATGGCATAACGGCGACTCGTGCGATACGTCAGTGGGAAGCCGATCAACAAGTCACACCATTACCCATCATAGCTTTAACCGCCAGTGTTCTAGAAGAAGACATCAAAGATTGTTTTGAAGCCGGTATGAACGCCTACTTACCTAAACCCTATAAATCTCACCAGCTGTACGATCTTTTCAGTAGCCTTGATATTGTCTAGGGCTCCCGTATCAAGGCTAGCGCGGCGCTACTTAACGAACTTCCAATCCAAGGTTGTATTGTGCAAGGCAACGACCGACATAGCTGATGTTCAGCAAGGCTGCGACTAAGATGGTGCTGATGTGGGCGACGATTTGAATTGGCAGTGAGAAGTGATCGGCCATTGGATAAGCAACAATAATACTGAGAAGCATAAGCAAGGTTGTGATAGCTAGACTGAAGTTTGAAACAGAAAGCAGAGTTTGAAAGCGTTGAGTCATCGTCTTCATATTGAATTCCTAATTGCTATTAATAATTATGATACTTGTTATTAATATCAGTTAGCGTTCCAGTTTTAATTTACATTTAAAATCATAATCTTATGTAATTTCGCTTGTTTTTAGAGTCTAAGTGACACGTGCGAATTGCAGGTCTTTATGACTTGATCGTGTTTCTTTACCATTGTCTAAACCCACAAGTATCGATGTGGAATCGAACACCTGAATATAAACCAAGCCCAACATTATTTTTTTGCCCGAATTCCGAATGAATCTTTTTAAGTTTCACGTGTAGATCTTCGCGAGTAATGTCATTTGCAGGCACTAGGTCTAAGGCACAAAACTCTAAGTGCTTACTTCGCAGTGCACCACCAGCTTGTTGATTGTAGATATCGGTTCGCTCTCCAGATACTGGTATAACAACACCGATTTCAGGCTCAATATATTGTTGTATGTACTTCAGGGTATTGATCATGTTTGGCACATGTTTCTTATTTGGGAGGGTAAACAAGGTTGTATTACTCATTGCCCAATCCGTCCCTTGCAATAGAACGAGATGCAGAGGCATGCTCTGAGTAACGCCATTGTCCTTGAGTTGTTGTCCGATTGCTCTCACTTGGTCTTGAGCGTGATTGAGGAGCATCCAACCTCGAAATGCTGATCGGGTCGGAACCTTGTAGCCATGAACATCGACCACGAGATCGTCATAAGTGATTTCGGTTTCTTCGGTATAAAGTTTCTCAAATTTGTCAGGGTAAGGTTGTGTCGTTGATAACGCCAAGGTAATCAGAATACTTCCGTACATAAAGTCTCTCCATCGCTAGTGTACACTCGTTATTTAGTTTGATACTGTTGTTGAGTTTCATTCATTTTGTTTAGGTACGCTTAAGCCTAGACGGTTAGGTTTAGATGCTTAAGTATAGACGCTGGAGTTTAGGTAAAAAAAAACCCACTACTAAGAGTGGGTTACTAACATTGTTACAAGTAAATTAGCGAGGTTAGATTACTTCTTACCTTGGATTTGCTTGTCTTCTTCTGTCAGTTCACGAATGCGACGGCTGATGTCACGGCGAGCTTTAGAAATCTCAGCGCTCTTGATGATGTGGTCATCAACACGGTCTTCGTAGTCAGCTTTCATATTTTTGATAATGCCTAGGATCTCGTCGTGGGTCATCTCTGGCTTGATGTAATCAAGTAGGTTATCAAGAAGGTCGACACGCTTACGGTTGTCACGAACTTTCTTTTCGTTGTCTAAAAGTTCACGCTTAAGTTTGTTCTTACGTCGTGCTTGGTTAACAATTTCAAATACGCTGCTCATAGATTCCTTTTCCTATTCGTCAAATACGTTGTCTGCTTCTGATTAAAGCACATCAATTGATGATGTAACAGTCTTTAGATCAAAGCAAAAGTAAGGTTGTTTAATTATTCGTCACTCTCGCTGATGTGTGATTGTTTTTATCTTACCGTTCAAGTTAGTATCCCATGTAGATACTGCATTGATACGAAATGTGAAATGAATCAACAACAATTGGAAAACGAAGAATTGGACGAGAATGTCACTGAATCTTCAGCAGAACAAAACAAGCTTCGTGATGCGTATGTACAAGAGCGTACTTATTTGGAAGTCGTGGAAATAGAGCTAAACCGTTCTAAGATCATAATGATTGATGAACAGGGCAGAAAGAAACGAGTACCAATTTTGTCTGAACACTAGTTACTGCATTGTTAGGTGTTGAGATGGAATTATCAAAATAATAAAAAGGAAAAACGATGAACACAGTACTTTCCCCAATTGAAGCGAGAATTATCGGTTGTTTGATCGAGAAAGAAGTCACTACTCCCGATCATTACCCACTGACACTGAACAGTTTAACCACGGCATGCAATCAAAAGAGTAACCGTGAACCTGTTCTCTCTCTTTCTGAGTCAGATGTTTTAGATGCAGTTGATGGTTTAATCGGACGTCGCATGGTGAGTGATGAGAGCAGCTTCAATAGCCGTGTTAATAAGTATCAGCATCGTTTCTGCAACACTGAGTTCGGCGATCTGCAATTTACAGAGCAAGAGCGTGCAATCATCTGCTGTATGTTACTGCGCGGTGCGCAAACACCCGGTGAACTTCGTACTCGAACGGGTCGCCTTGCAAACTTTAGTGATGTGAAAGAAGTAGAAGCAACATTAGACAAACTCGCTGCAAGAGAAGCAGGTGCCTTGGTTGTGAAGCTACCACGTGAAGCGGGTAAACGTGAATCACGCTACCAGCACTTATTGAGTGGTGAAGTGGATGTTGAAGCGTTTGCGACGGCATCGGTAAGTACGGCTGCACCCTCTGCAACGAGCGAAAAGTTTGAAGAGCTTGAATCAGAAGTCGCAAGCCTACGTGAAGAAGTGGCAGAGCTTAAGGCTCTGGTTGAATCACTGCTTTAGATGTCTGAGTCTGATAAAAATGCGGATTGGGTCGTGTACTTAATCCGCAATCGTCACAATGCCCTTTATTGTGGCGTGACGAGTAATTTAGAACGTCGATTTGAACAACATCAAACGGGTAAAGGTGCCAAAGCGTTAAAAGGTAAAGGCCCACTTAAGCTAGTTTGGAGTTTTGGTGTTGGATCAAAAAGTGAGGCGTTGAAAACCGAATACGCGATCAAACAACTACCAAAATCTCGCAAAGAAAAATTGGTATCACTCAAACTAATTATTGAGTGGCAACAAGACAGAATTCAATATATCGAAGTCTCATAATTCATAGCTAAAATGTTTGTTATTGATTAAATCTTAATAATGTAAGGGACTATAATAAATCAATATAAGTCTATGAATTTTAACGGTAATCACTCTTGCTGTGAATGGGCTTAAATCATCATTGAACTCGTTGTTCTTAATCTCCATTCCAAATTAACATATTGCTCATTTAGAATGTCGTTCTAATTAGTGTTCGGCGCTATCATTTATCATCGTTGTCCTACATAATATCCACTAGCCATACAAAGAGATGGTGTCATGCTAGGTTAAAAAATGAGCCAAAGTAGCTCATATAAAACGAGAAAAATATGAAACGTTTACTGATGTTGTTTGGACTTGCCGTATTTTCTGCGTCCGCTCTCTCCCATGGTACTCATGTCCTCAATGGGTACTGGGAATACCAAGATTATCTTTCCAAGTTTCCAGAACAAAAAATATTGACCGATAAAATGGTCGAAGCAGTGCAAAACCATCCTGTGCCATTGAGGCGACCTCAAGATCGACCTATCACGATCTCGGTTGTGTATCCGGGCCAACAGATCTCGGATTACTGGGTTCGTAATATTCAAGCTTTTGAGAAGCGTCTCGATAGGCTGAAGATCCGCTACCAAATAAATCAAGTATTTACCCGTATTAATGCCGATCTCGCGCAGCAGAGTATTTCGTTGCAAGAAGCGATTGAAAACAAGACGGATTATTTGATTTTCACGCTAGATACCACGCGCCACCGCAAGTTTATCGAGCACGTGTTGACCTCTACAGACACCAAACTGATTCTTCAAAATATCACGACGCCAGTGCGAGCTTGGGCAGATAGACAGCCATTTATGTATGTGGGTTTTGACCATGCGACAGGCAGTTTAAAACTGGCGGACTATTTTAAACAAGTAAGTCCGCCAGACAGTAAGTATTCTGTTTTGTATTACTCACAAGGCTATATCAGTGATGCGCGTGGAGATACTTTTATCCATGAAGTGAATACGGATACCAACTTTACCCTTAAGTCTTCGTTTTACACAAAATCAAACAAAGACAGTGGCTACCAAGCGGCTAAAATCAGCATAGAGAACGATAAGGATCTAGACTTTATCTATGCATGTTCAACGGATGTCGCTCTCGGTGCAATGGAAGCGATTCGTGAATCGGGCCAAGACATCTTAGTGAATGGTTGGGGAGGCGGCTCTGCTGAACTTGAAGCCATTGCAAGGGGCGACCTAGATGTTACTGTCATGCGTATGAACGACGATACAGGCATTGCAATGGCAGAGGCGATCAAGTGGGATCTAGCCGGTTTGGAAGTGCCTACCGTTTACTCTGGTGAATTTGAAATTGTCACCAAGGAAGATTCCCCAGAACGTATTTCAGAACTTAAACAGCGAGCATTTAGGTACTCAGGTCACTAATGAAGAAAAGTTACGCCAGTACACCTAGAAACACTTTAGCTAGACTCATTACGCGTATCGTTATTTTGGTGATAGGCGTGATGGCACTTGGCGTGCTTATTCATAATTATGAAACCAGCAGTAATATCGTACAGCAAGAGACGAATCGAACGGTACAGCAAACCTCAAGCCTGATCCAAAACATGTTTGATTATCGTTTGTCGGTGCTGCAAATCCATCAAGACAGTAGCTCACACAGTGAAACTCTCAGAGAGTACTTTGATACGGGTAATGACGAGACTCTGAGCTACTTTTTCTTTGGTGTTGACCAACGTGAACCGGATCATGCACCAGATTTACGCTTTGTCTCAACCCACGATGGTTTGGCTTGGGAAGACGGCAACAGTCAATTTTATGGTTTGGATGAGTCCAACTTAAAGCATATTTCTGATGAGGTTTCGTTCAGCAGTAATTGGCATTTTATTAAACTGAGGACAGATATAGGTAAGCGTCACTTGTTGGCTCGCCGTACCCCTATTGTTGATAACGCTACTGGGGAAGTCCTTGGTCAACTCTATATCGCCATTGTGCTTGACAACAACTTCTCTTTGGCTGAGTCAATCCAACAGGGCAGTAATAGCGAAAATATCGTGATTGAAGCGCACGGTACACCGGTGACATCGACATTCAGTGGTGATGAAAGCTACACCATTACTGACATCCTCAATTACCAAATGTACGAACAGTTGCCGCGTCATTTCGTTACCATCGCAACCATTAAGATTAATGCTGTTGAAACTCCTTTAATCATTCGAGTTGTTCAAAAAAATAATAATTTCATTGCGTTAGAAGAGAATTATCAGCGTGCGATCATCGTGGTGATTGTGGTGATCATATTGATGTCTTTTTTTGCTCGAACTTGGATTCAAAAGAGAGTCTCAGCCGAGCTTGATAAGCTAATGGACTTTACTCGTTCGGCAAGTGCTAGCGAAGAGTACAACAAGTTCGATGGCTCTAACATTTTCGAATTTCATCATATTGGTTGTACTCTTGAAGACACCTTTGAGCGCTTATCTGAACAGAATCAAAAATTCCAAGATCTCTTTAACTTTGCTCATTCGCCTATCTTAGTTTGGTCTGAAAAAGGCGATTTGATTCAGATGAACCCCGCCGCTCGCATGGCGTTGTTCGATGCTGATGACAATTATGGTCCAATTGCCCAAGAGTTTGAGCAGCGAATGCTGCCTAATATTCAAATGGTGGTTCGGGGTTCTAAACTGACGGGTATTAACGTACCCATTGGTGAAAAGGTGTTTCGTTGGAACATGTCTGCTATTCGCGTGGAACACGGCATCACAGGAGTGGTGGTACAAGGGCAAGATATTACTAAGCTAATCGAGGCGGAAAGACAGGCTGATCGAGCAAGAGAAGAAGCTGAGCATCTTGCGAATGTGCGAGCAGACTTCTTAGCTAAGATGAGTCATGAGATTCGCACGCCGCTCAACGGTATTCTCGGTGTGTCTCAGCTGCTCAAGCGCTCTATGCACAATGAAGATAATCGCGAGCAGGTGGATGTACTGTGTAATAGTGCGGAACATTTACTGGCGGTACTTAACGATATCTTGGACTTCTCAAAGATTGAGCAAGGGCAGTTTAATATTCAAAAGAAAGACTTCCGTTTAGGGGAGTTAGTTAATACCTTAGACAGCATCTATCGACCGCTGTGTGAAGATAAATCCGTCGAATTTACCATTGTGAATCACTTGGTTGATGACATTGAAATCAATACCGACCAAGTACGCCTCAATCAGATCATGTTTAATCTGTTGAGTAATGCTTTTAAATTCACTCATCAAGGCGGTATCTCCGTCAGCTTTGAGCTCGAGAGTATCTTTAACTCCGATCACGCCAGCTTGATCGTTCGAGTGAAAGATTCTGGCATTGGTATTGATGAAAGCAAAATTGATGCTGTTTTTGAACCCTTTGTTCAAGCCGAAGAGACCACCACTCGTGAATATGGTGGCACTGGTTTAGGACTTACAATTGTAAAAAATCTGGTCGATATGCTGGAAGGGGACATTCAAGTCCGCAGCGTGATAGGTCAAGGCTCAGAGCTCACGATAGAAATTCCTGTAGTCGTACACGCCAAGCCGCTATTAGTCGATGCTAAGCAACAAGCTGAGGTTGAGCCAGAGGCGTTGTTTAGTCGACCTTTGAATGTGTTGCTGGTGGAAGACAATCACACCAACGCCTTTATTGCTCAGGCTTTCTGTAAGAAATATGGCATGGTCGTCACCTGGGCAAAAGATGGCTTAGAAGCGATTGAGATGGCTAAGACGATTACCTATGACTTGATCTTGATGGATAACCAACTCCCTAATCTCGGTGGTGTTGAAACCACTCAGCAGCTAAGAGGTGAGATTGGTGTGTCAGCCCCTATTTATGCGTGTACCGCTGATGCTCAAGAGTCAACTAGAGACAGCTTTATGGCCGCAGGGGCGAATTACGTGATTGTAAAGCCGATTAAAGAAGAGTCGCTCCACCAAGCGTTTGTTCATTTCAAAAACTCATACTGGAATGACACAGAGCACTAGGCTTTAACTTAGTGCTCTTTAATGGAGTCTGTTGAAGAGAAGTAACTAATTTTCTGCCTTTATATCGAGCCAGCGACAAAGGCTTGTTCCAATAGCAGCGTTTTCAACTCATCACTCATATCTAGGTGTTCAGGGAATTGGATACCTAGCAACCGGCCTTGTCTTTGCCTTTTCTTACTTACCACCTTGTAGACAAGATCGTCATCTAAGTACTCATTTAAGTCAGAATTGACTTTTATCTTCCAGCCGACATCAATATCTGATTGCTGGGTAAGATAGATACCGCACCCTGACGCTGAAAAGTCGACTAGTGTGGCATCCAGCGACAAGGTATCAAAAGTGACTTCACAGCTGAGACGTACTTTATACCTTTCGTGTTCACGAATAGGCTTGGTTGCAAAGTTTGAGGGTGGGCGAAGGAAGATTAGATGTGCTGGAGAGGTGATATGAGCCAGTACATTGGTTTTGAACGCGACAATGTGTCCAAGTTCGGTGTCGGTAATCGCACGAACAATAATATCAACGTTTGTGAGCTTTCTCAGCGTCAGTGCTTCTGTCGCTTTTTGCGTAAGCTCTAGGATGAGGTACTGATCTTCTTTGTGTCCGATATAAAGTGTACTGATCTGGATTGAGTCGTCTGGGCCAAATTCCAATACACCTGCTGTTTTTGTACCTGGCTTTAGGTATCTGAACAGTTCTAAGTTTTTATCTTTATGCATATTCGTTACTGAACAATGTTAATCGTTTGATAAAATAATATAACGCCCTGATAAAACTATGTCATTAGTTTCATTGAAGTAATTAGCAGCGTACAACAAAAAAGTGAATCGCTATCTCAAGTAAACAACGGCTTACTCTTGTCGTAAAACAAGATACACTGCTGACAGATATATACTTGATGGAGAAATAGTAAATGGAACTGGAAACCTTATTGAATACTCTGGCTGAAACCCCAGAGGCCGTGCAATTTGAAGATACAATGCAAGTGATCGAAGCTTACTATGATTTTTCTGAGCGCGAATTTCGCAATGGTGAGGTAGTGAACGCTGCAGGGCAGAATAATGGTTCGTGTAAGATTTTTGCTTTTGGTTTAGAACAAAGCCTATCAGCAGAGCAAACACTTGCTTGTTTTGGTCAATTTTATCGTAACGACGTGCTAGGTTTTCCTGAGAACAGCGACCATCAAAATATTCGTAACTTTATGGTTCATGGCTGGAATGGTATCCAGTTTTCTCAGCCTGCGCTGGTTGCAAAAGTGAAGTAGACACTAACCAGGTAACGATTAGGTCGAAATTTAATCTCAGTATTTTGAAGCGAGAAAACAACCTCTCGCTTTTTTTGTCTATGTTGAACTGGCTAGTAACTTGCTATCCAGTAACTTACTAAATGGGCTCTAAACTACTGAACGGGCAGGGCAGACAAGCACTTACGACACATACAAACTCCAGCCTTTGGAATATCGCTAGTATCTCGTTTTTCTAACTCAAAACACCAACACGTCTCTTTGCCCGCACTGATATCGCATTGAGCTGGCTCATTACACTGTGGACATTGGTGAGTCGAACTCGCGCCACTAAGATTATCCATAACCGACGTTTGCTCTTCTTCAGATAAGCCTTTCCAACCTATAATTTCATCCATTGTTCGAAAGCAGCCACTACACATTCCGCCATTATTTTTACAAGCCGCTCGGCAAGGTGTTTTCATTTCTCTAACCTGTGATTCATTTGGGCTGAAATGTAGCATATTTGTTTCTTCTTGAAGAGCCGTTAAGCTAAGAAATTACTCAGTTAAATTTAGAAATGACCTCGTAATTTTTAGGCTTTTCATGTAGCATCTCGCCCCTTTTGTTGAGTGGGGGATATTATGTTTATTGGATTTGATTATGGAACAGCGAACTGTTCTGTCGCGGCGATGGTTAATGGAGAGCCAAGCCTGTTACCGCTCGAAGGTAACAACCACTATATTCCCTCAACCGTGTTTGCGCCTACTCGTGAGAGTGTTTCTGAACATCTATTCCGCCACTTGAATATCAAGCCGAGTGATGCGATCGGTGAGCAAGTGTTACGACGTGCGATCGCTCTGAACAGAGAAGAGAGTATCGACTTAGTGCCAGAAGACATGGCATTTGGTCAGGCTGCGTTGGACTTATATTTAGAAGACCCTCGCGATGTTTATTATGTTAAGTCCCCTAAATCTTTCCTTGGCGCGAGTGGACTGCATGATGTGCAGGTGAGCTTTTTCGAAGATTTAGTGTGCGCCATGATGGCAAATATCAAGAATCAAGCCGAACTCACGACTCAAGAGCAGATCAAGCAAGCTGTTATCGGCCGACCAATTAACTTCCACGGTCGAGGTGGTGAAGAGGCGAACAGACAAGCTGAAGACATACTGTCTCGCGCAGCTAAGCGTGCCGGTTTCCTTGATATCGCTTTTCAATTTGAGCCCGTAGCCGCAGGCCTTGATTACGAAAGCACATTAACTGAAAACCAAACAGTATTGGTTGTTGATATTGGCGGTGGTACCACCGATTGCTCATTATTAGAAATGGGACCAACGTGGTCTGGTAAAGCGGATCGTACCCAGAGCTTGTTGGCACACAGTGGGCAAAGGGTAGGGGGGAATGACCTCGATATCTATCTTGCATTCAAACAACTGATGTCACCTTTTGGTATGGGCAGCAAAGGCATTTCGGGTATTGATATGCCACTGACTCAATTCTGGAACCCAATTGCGATTAATAATGTTGAAGCTCAAAAGAACTTCTATTCAAGAGAAAACCTAGCGGCATTAAAATTACTTCGTAAAGAAGCGTCAGAGCCTCAAAAGCTAGAACGTTTGATGAAGGTTTATCACGACACTTTGGGTTACGGTATTGTGCGTAGAGCGGAAGAGGCCAAGATTGCGCTGGCAGAATCCCCTCAATATCGTGCTGCGATTAATGTTGCCTCTGAACTGGTCGAGGTAGATATCTCAGTCGAACAGATGGTTGAAGCGATTGAAACACCAAAGTCTAAGATGATTGAGTTGGTTAAAGAAGCGATTCAACAAGGCCAGAAAAAGCCAGACGTAATCTACATGACGGGTGGTTCCGCTCGTTCACCGATACTTCGTGAAGCCGTACAACAAGCTGTGCCGAATGTACCGATTGTGAGTGGTAATTACTTCGGTTCAGTAACTGCAGGTTTAGCTCGTTGGGCTGAGGTTTGCTTCAAATAAGAGTTCAATGATGAGTTATGAAGGGCAACCAGTCGCTGATTGGTTGCCCTTTTTTTGGTGCGCCGAGCATGGC
>NZ_JBFRKQ010000038.1:0-36110 GCF_041469505.1 Vibrio sp. 10N.286.49.E11 | reverse complement strand
CGCCATGCTCGGCGCACAAACAAAAAGGGTTGGCATTATGCCAACCCTTTTTTCGTACCAATTTTCGTATCAATGATGATTCGATATACCACCAGAACACTATGTCATTATCGATGAGTCACTGGACGCTTAGCTAAGTCAGGAAGATTGCCAGACAAACCCAGTGCGCGCTTCATGATCTCATCTTTCGCACCCGGTAATTGGCCCGCAAGCTTCATACCAATGCCACGAATCAGCTTCTTAGCTGGGTTATCGCCTTCAAACAGATCTTTAAAGCCCTGCATTGAAGCAATCATTTTCGCCGCCTCTGCTTTTCTCCAGCGCTCGTAGCCGCGAAGATTACGCTTGGTGCCAATGTCTTCACCCGCAGACCATAGCTTTAACAGCTCTTGCGCTAGGCTTGCTGCGTCTAATAGGCCAAGGTTCACGCCCTGCCCTGCTAATGGGTGAATGGTATGAGCAGCATCACCAACCAAAGCCACACGCTCTACCGCAAAGTCACGCGCATAACGCATGCGCAGTGGGAAGGCAAAACGGTCACCAACCACTTCACATAAGCCCAGCTTTGCATCGAACTCAGCTGTTAACTGCTTGTTGAATTCAGCATCCGACATTGATACGAGGTTCTCGGCACGATTTGGTTCCGTAGACCAAACAATCGAGCTCATGTTGCTTGGTTGCATTGGTAGGAATGCCAATGGGCCTTGAGGCGTGAAGATTTGACGAGCAACGCTGTGGTGCGGCTCTGTGGTTTTGATGTTCGCGACAATCGCACTGTGTCCGTAATCCCAATGTGTTAATGGGATATCTTGCTGCTTACGAACCCAAGAGTTTGCGCCGTCTGCTCCAACAACTAACTTAGCTGTCAGTGCTTGACCATTGTCCAATATTAACCAAGCTTCACTTTCACCAATCGCCATCGTTTTACACGTTGCGGGCATATACAGGCTGACGTTGTCTTGTTTCTTAACCTGATCAAGCAGCGCTAATTGAATCACACGGTTTTCAACGATATGACCAAGATTAGGCTGAGCCAAGCGTGTCGAGTCAAACTCAATACGAGCGAAACTGTCTTGTTCCCACACTTCCATCGCTTGATACGGTGCAGCGCGTCTTTGTTCGATACCTTGCCATGCACCTAGGTTACGAAGAATCACTTCACTAGAACGACTCAACGCGGATACACGCACATCAGGCAGCTCACTCAGCCCTTCACTAGGCGCTCTGCCTTCAATGACAGCGATTCTTAGGTCACTGTCTTTTAGGGCAGCAGCAAGCGCTAGGCCAACCATGCCACCACCAACAATCGCGATATCAACACTTTGCATCATTATTTATTACCTTATCTTTCTACTAGGCCAAGCGTATGACGCAAAAGTGGACCTTTAAGTGGTGGAAGGTTATCTATTACGGCTAACCCAAGATTACGCCCAATGCGAGCGGTCATATAATCGTTTGAGAACAGGTGAACTAGGCTTGAAGTCAACGTGATCGTTGCGTCTCGGTCTTGTTCTCTACGCTTTCTAAAGTTAACAAGACCACGGTAACGACCTACATCATCTAACTGGGTACACAACTCTTCTGCCAAGGAAGCCACATCTCGGATGCCTAGGTTAAAGCCTTGCCCCGCAATTGGGTGAAGCGTTTGAGCAGCATTACCAACAATGGCAAATCGATGAGAGATATTTTGCTGTCGGTGACGAAGAATCAGAGGGTAACTCGCGCGCTTGCCGACCTTCTCTAATCGGCCAAGTCGCCAGCCAAAGTCATTCTGCAATTGCTCAAGAAATTCATTGTCGTTTAGCGTCATCACTTTTTGTGCTTGCTCTGGTGTTAAACACCAAACCAGCGATAAACGGTTGTCACTCATCGGTAATAGAGCAACTGGCCCATGATGGGTAAAACGCTCAAATGCGCGACCTTGGTGAGGTTCACTCGCCACAATATTGGCAATCACAGCGACTTGCTCAAAGTCATGCTCACTCAATGAGATATTGAGCTGTTGGCAACAGGTTGAGATTGCACCGTCAGCAGCAACCAGTAACTTAGTGGTTACTGTTTGCCCACTTGTCAGTTCAATCGTCGTCAACGCTTCTTCACGTTCAACTTTACTAACAGACTCAGGACAAAGCATGGTAATTGCCGCTTCTGATTCAAGTTTCTGCTGATAGATTCGACCCACATCTGCTAACTCGACCACGTAGCCAAGCGCATCTACAGCAAGTTCTTCACTGTAGATGTCTGTCATTCCGGCATGCCCGCGATCCGAAACATGGATATCTTTAATCGGGGTCGCGACCGGAGCGATAGATTGCCATAAGCGCAAAGAATCCAGGATCTGCACTGTGCCATAGGACAAAGCAATCGAACGAGAATCAAACCTAGGGTGAGCTTGATGATCAACCTGATAAGGCTCCACTACCGCAATCGACAGTGAACCTTGGCTTAGGTGATTCAAAGCAAGGGCTAAGGTTGCCCCTGCCATTGCGCCACCAGCAATTACAACATCATACTGAGCCATCATAACCTCAAACCGGCCAACGAATTAATGAATGGTAGGCGCCGCATCTTCAGATGGGCGAGCACCAAATTCAGCATGAATCGTTAGTGCACACGCTTTTACGTGCTCAATAACGTGCTCTAGAAGCTGCGCTTGCTCTTCCAGATCATCATCTTCGTCAATGCCTAGCTTGGCCATCTCTTCTAGATCAACTAATGCTTCTTTTGTACTGTCAGACGCTTTGTTCAATTGAGCGCCAACCAAGCCTAGACCAGAAATGAAATGGTTAATCCAATCAGACACACCATCAGCCAAGTCAAATAGGCTTGCGCTTGCGTCTTCGTCCGGCAGCAGCATAGACAGTTCCATGCCTGAGCCTGTGATTTCACTGGTTGTGACTTTCAGTGTTGCTTCCGCAAGCGTTAGCGCGCGATCTGGCCAGCCCATACCTTCATTGGTGTAATCGAAGATCAGTGGTTGCCAGCTTTTATCTGCAAGGTTTAAGCCTCCGCTTAACATACCCGTTAATAAACCATGCATCTCAGCAGGGGTTACGGCTAGACTTGCCGATTGAAGTTCAGTCGCAACCGTTAGGTAGTCAGGTAAAGTAGTTTCGCTCATCAGATAGCTCGCTCAGTTATTCTTTATATCGATAGTATAATCGTACCACTTCACCCCAATTCTGGTAAGCATCGATCCCCAGCAATTGAAGGATGACTGACTACCAATTGTTCAATTTGCTGAATTACTGTGTGCTCAAGCTCTCATTTACAAACAGTCACTCTGAAAAGCTTGAATCTTAATAGCGGTTTACCTATAGTTTCTCCCTCAGAGGAGATTGCTTCCTCATCGGTACTTGCACTTTTTCTTTCTCAAAAAATGGCGAAGGGCAACAGCCTTAAAATAGCGCGTTAAAGAGTTCATCCATCATGAGTAATCAAGCGGTAGACGTTGAAATATTAGGAAAACTGACTCGAGTGAATTGTCCACCAGGGCAAGAAGAGTCATTGATTGCAGCGGCGGCCGATCTTGATAATCGATTGAAAGAGATGGCTGAACGTACTAAGGTAACCAATGAAGTGAAGCTGCTGACTATCGCAGCTCTGAATATTTGCTACGAATTACAAACCAAGAAGTTTGAAGCAAATGATGAACAAAACGCACTGACCGAGCGAATGGAACAGCTCACGACATCACTTTCAGATGTCCTCAGTAAAGTTAAGCACGGACAGCAATAGCGTACACAAAATTTACCCTGGAGTGTTTGTCAGAGGATTCACGTCCCCGAGCCGATAAGCAATCCCTAAGGGTTAGTACTTGAGTGCTATTGAGCATGCTCGGCCCGACCGAGAAGCCTACGGTAATCATTGCTGATCCGCCTTGAACTCGCTGGTTCAAGGGCCATCTATTCTCAACGGCACTTTGGGGTATCCCTTCTTATGAAGACGCTCACACGCAGCGAATTTCGCAAACAGATCCGTATCAAACGCAATGCCTTATCTGGCGACCAACAAACTCAATCCGGTATCGACTTAGTTAAGCAGTGCATGCAGCTTGATGAAATTCAGTCTGCTCAGCATATTGCCCTCTATATCTCTATCGATGGCGAACTCGATACTCAGCCTTTAATCGAATGGTTATGGGCGCAAGGTAAGCAAACTTATTTACCAGTATTGCACCCCTTCTCTGCCGGGCACCTGCTGTTTTTACACTACTCGCCAACCACACCGACGGTCTTGAATAAGTACGGTATTGTCGAACCTCAGCTCAATCAAATGCTGGTTAAACCTTGTCAGCAACTCGACCTTATTCTTACGCCCCTTGTCGGCTTTGACTCCCATGGCCATCGTTTAGGTATGGGCGGCGGATATTACGATCGCACCTTGGCAAAGTGGTTCGAGACGGGCGAAGGTGCAGCTCCTATTGGTTTGGCTCATGATTGCCAACATGTTGATACGCTACCGATTGAAGAATGGGACATTCCGTTACCTAAAATCGTGACTCCGAGTAAAACTTGGCAATGGGAAAACAACCATTAAAGCGCTATAATCGCGCCGCAAACGTTAACCTCGATATATAAACGTTAACTTCAATACGCGAACGATTAATTCAAAGCGCAAGACCTTATTCAGGAGAATGGCATGACTCAAGATGAAATGAAAAAAGCAGCTGGCTGGGCAGCACTTCAATATGTTGAAGAAGGCAGCATTGTAGGTGTAGGTACTGGCTCTACAGTAAATCACTTCATCGACGCACTTGGCACAATGAAAGACAAAATCAAAGGTGCGGTTTCAAGCTCTGTAGCCTCTACTGAAAAACTAGAAGCACTAGAAATCAAAGTATTTGAGTGCAACGACGTATTCAAACTAGACATCTATGTTGATGGCGCAGACGAGATTAACGCTTCACGCGATATGATCAAAGGCGGCGGCGCTGCTTTGACTCGTGAAAAAATCGTAGCGGCTATCTCTGATAAGTTTGTGTGTATTGTTGACGGCACTAAAGCAGTTGATGTGTTGGGTAAATTCCCACTGCCTGTTGAAGTAATCCCAATGGCACGTTCATACGTGGCACGTGAGTTGGTTAAGCTTGGTGGTGACCCAGTTTACCGCGAAGGCTGCACAACCGATAACGGCAACGTGATCCTAGATGTGTACGGCATGGCGATCGAAAACCCGAAACAACTAGAAGATATCATCAATGGTATAGCTGGTGTGGTGACGGTTGGTCTGTTCGCTCACCGTGGTGCTGATGTGGTTATCACCGGCACGCCTGAAGGTGCAAAAATCGAAGAATAAATAATAGAAGATTGAGTTTTTCTGTTACTTCATTACATACGGTGCCCTAGGGCGCCGTTTTTTTTGCTTTATTGCTGTAAAATTATGTCTTATTCCGTAATTTTCTTACCCAAAACATTTTTTTTTTGTTACTTTATTGTTCAGAAGACGCACAGGGAAAACGTTTGTCTCCTAACAAAGTGGTGAATTTGTTCCCCTTTCAGCCATTTTGTAGCACGTGCGCCGCATTTGCCCAACCTTTCCATTTTAAGGACGAGAACAATGGCCAAAGTTTCACTGGAAAAAGAAAAAATTAAAATTCTACTTCTAGAAGGTCTTCACCCTTCTTCTGTAGAAGTACTGCAAGCCGCTGGTTACACAAACATTGAGTACCACAAAGGCTCGCTACCGGAAGATGAACTTCTTGAAGCAGTAAAAGATGCTCATTTCATTGGTATTCGTTCTCGCACTAATATCTCCCAAGAAGTTATTGATGCAGCTGAAAAGCTGGTTGCCGTCGGTTGTTTCTGTATTGGTACTAACCAAGTCAACCTTCAAGCAGCAGCAAAACGCGGTATCCCTGTGTTCAACGCACCGTTCTCAAACACTCGAAGCGTTGCTGAGCTCGTTCTTGGTCAGGTTCTATTGCTACTACGTGGCATTCCAGAAAAGAACGCGCTTGCACACCGTGGCATCTGGAAAAAGAGTGCCGACAACTCTTACGAAGCCCGTGGTAAGCGTTTAGGTATTATTGGCTACGGTCACATCGGTACTCAACTGGGTATTATTGCTGAAAACCTTGGCATGCGTGTTTACTTCTACGACATTGAAAACAAACTGTCTTTAGGTAACGCAACCCAAGTTCATACCATGACGGAATTACTGAACAAGTGTGACGTAATCTCTTTGCATGTACCTGAAACCAACGAAACAAAAGACATGATGGGTAAAGAAGAGTTCGAGCGCATGAAGCCTGGTTCTATCTTTATCAACGCAGCTCGTGGCACGGTAGTCGATATTCCTGCTTTGTGTGGCGCTCTGGAGTCTGGACACCTTGCAGGTGCGGCTATTGACGTTTTTCCTACAGAACCAAAAACCAATGCAGACCCGTTTGAGTCTCCATTAATGCAGTTCGATAACGTGATCCTAACGCCTCACGTGGGTGGTTCAACTCAAGAAGCACAAGAGAACATTGGTGTTGAAGTGGCTGGTAAGCTAGCGAAATACTCTGATAACGGCTCTACGCTATCAAGTGTTAACTTCCCTGAGGTATCACTACCACTGCATACTGGAACGTCTCGTTTATTACACATTCACGAAAACCGCCCAGGCATCCTAACTCAGATCAACACCATCTTCGCTGAGGAAGGGATCAACATCGCGGGTCAATACCTACAGACTGCGGCTGATATGGGTTATGTCGTTATCGATGTAGAAGCCGATCGCTCTGAAGAAGCACTGCTTAAACTGAAAGAGATCGAAGGCACAATCCGTGCTCGTCTTCTTCACTAATCATCGCACTCAAAATGCATAAAAAAGGCTCTCATCATGAGAGCCTTTTTAGCATTTGGCCTATCGTAGGTAATTAGATCATAATGATCCAAAACCTTCTATAGCACTGTCATTACTCTTCGATCTGGTAGATCACATTCACGCGATCACGAATGGTGATCGTTGAGTCTTCATAAGAGTTCGACTCTGTTCTTGCATCCATCGCCATTGAACGCATGAGTACTGGCTGAGAAGATTGGGCGTTGTAATCCACGCGCCATACATCACCTAACTCGCGCTCAAAACCACTCGCCAATGATTTAGCTTTTGATGTCGCATCTTTAATGGCTTCTAAGCGCGCTTGCTCTTGATACTTAGCTTGGTCGCGAACTTGCAGTTGGATGTTGTCGATCTGATTAATGCCTTCTCCAATCGCAATATCCATGTACTCATTAAGATTAGCTAGCTCAGTCACTTGAACGGTCACATTACGTGAGGCGCGGTAGCCAACCAGTTCCGGTTTGCCATCTTTCGGGTAATGATATTGAGGAGATAAATACAGGTTAGAGCTGTGTACACTCGCCTCATCAACACCAGCTTGATGTAGCTTGTTTAGAAAGCCTGTCACGACTTTATCAACGGTATTTTTAGCCTGTTCAGCAGTCATCGTCGATTCCACGACTCTCACAGAGAATGTCGCCATATCAGGTGTAGCGATCACTTCACCATAGCCTGTCGTTGAAATATGAGGAAAGGATGGAGAGTCAGCCAATGATGGAAAACTCACAGCACTCAACGCCGCAGTAAGAGTAAGAGACGTTGCTAACATCTTTGGTACAAGCTTCATTAGGTATGACCTATGCTAAACAAATGTCCTTTCATCATAGAGCAATTTATCGTTTAGCCAATCCAGAGCACACACTTCTAACAGAACTTTGACGCTGAAAAAACCAACAGTTTACTGAGGTAAGTGATTGTGAGCAAAACTCAATATTGCTTGGGATACCTCTTTTAATACTCCGCTCTCAAGCTGCCAATGGTGCCAATAGATGCGATAAGAGAGCAGAAAGCCAGGGGTAATATCAATCAGAGCACCAGACTCGAGCTCATCGATAATCTGTAATCGGGGGATCAAGCAATAGGCTACACCCGATAATGCCAAGCGCACAAATGCTTCTGAACTGCCGACTGTATGATTGATCACACTGTCTCTCGGGACGTTAAAATGATCATGCAGAAACTTCTTATGCAGATCATCGTATTGATCATAGGAAACCGCAGGCGCTTTGCTTAAGGTGGCGTAGTTTACGCCCTCTGCAAAGTAACGCTGATGAAAATCAGGGCTAGCCACACACACATAATCCATCCTACCGAGATAGTCGGCACTGCAGCCCGGAATCGCTTGAGACTCCAAACTGATTGCACCAGCCACCTCGCCACTTTTAATCTTTTCAATGGTTCTCGACTCACCATGAATCGCTAGGTTCAACTCAACTTGGCGAGACTTCATCACATCCGACAAAGCAGGTAGCAACCATGTCGCTAGACTATCAGCGTTGGTGGCTATGGATATAGATAGTGGCTGAGTTCCCTCTTCATTCATTAACTCAGGCACAAGCTCGTGCTCTAACAGACGAACACGGCGATATAAACCCAGTAATTTTTTACCTGCAGGCGTAGGCCTAGGCGGGCTTTCTCTCACCAAGGCAGGCTGAGCCAACCACTTTTCCAACTGTTTGATGCGCTGAGATACCGCCGACTGGGAGATATATAACTGCTCAGCAGCCCTTTCGAAGCTACGTTGTTTTACTACAGCATCCAGTGCTTCAATCCATTTATAATCCAATCCGCGCATCAATTTGCTTCCTTTTTAAGCTAACTCATCACCACATTAGCAACTCTAATAATGGATTAAAATCATTAATTATACTTATTTAAAGGGTCAGAGTATCTTCGCCATATAGCACGTAAATATCGTTAAATAAGTGGAGGTTAAAATGAGTTTTTGGGTTTTATTACAAGGTTTTGGTCTAGGGGCAAGTATGATTATCCCTATTGGCGCTCAGAATGCGTACGTCCTAAATCAAGGGATAAAACGCAATCATCATTTAACGACAGCAACGATTTGTAGCCTGCTCGATACTCTGTTTATCTCATTAGGCATTTTTGGCGGCGGAGCGATCTTGTCGCAAAATGAATTACTGCTTACCTCAGTGACACTAGGTGGCATCGCTTTTCTGACTGTGTATGGTTTGCTCTCACTACGCAGTGCATTCAAAGTGCGCACCAGTGATGAGTCGAAAGGTGAGATATTAGCGCGTGGCAAGCGCACCGTTATTTTAGGGGCATTGGCAGTAACAGTATTAAACCCACATCTCTATTTGGATACCGTGGTAATTCTTGGATCCATTGGTGGGCAATTTGAAGGCAACGACAGAATTGCATTTGCTATGGGGACTATATTGGCTTCGTTCGTCTGGTTCTATTCTTTGTCATTAGGCGCTGCAAAACTAGGCCCGACGCTATCTAAACCTAAGGTTAAGAAAGGCATTGATATCGCAGTCGCAACCATGATGTTCGCCATAGCAACGGTGCTTACCGATGGACTTATTGAGCAATACTGGTAAATCTATTTAGCTTCATGAAACCAACAAAAAAGGCGGATAACCTAAGTTATCCGCCTTTCCTTATAAAAGCTTATAGTTATAAAAACTAACTAGGAATTAAGCTTCTACTTTATTCATGTGTACATCCATTTGCGGGAATGGAATTTCGATACCCTCGTTATCCAAGCCTTCTTTGATTGCTTGCATCAGGTCGAAATAAACATTCCAGTAGTCAGCAGTGCTAACCCATGGACGAACAACGAAGTTAACTGAAGAATCAGCAAGCGTATGAACACCAACTTGAACGCCAGGTTCTTTCAGTACACGCTCATCAGATTCACAGATCTTAGTCAGTAGCGCTTTTGTCTTCTGAAGATCAGCGTTGTAAGAAACACCAATCATTAGATCAATACGGCGCGTCGCATGACGAGAATAGTTTGTGATTGGGCTGCCGATAACGCTACCGTTAGGTACTACAACCATTTTGTTGTCTGGCGTTGTTAGAACCGTTTGGAAGATTTGAATAGAATCAACTGAACCTGCCACACCACCAATTTCCACATAGTCACCAGACTTAAATGGACGGAATGCAACGATAAGTACACCAGCAGCAAAGTTAGATAGTGAGCCTTGTAGTGCAAGACCAACGGCTAAACCAGCCGCACCAATAACAGCAACTACAGATGCCGTTTGAACACCTAAACGACCAAGTGCAGCAATTAAAACAATCACAAACAACAAGTAACGAACTAAACCATGGACGAACTCCACAACTGCTCGGTCCATTTTCTTCTTCTGAAGAACCTTAGACACGCTATTCGCTACTGCTTTAACAATAAGGTTACCAATAAATAGAATTATCAGTGCTGAAATGATATTTACGCCATATTGGATAAATAAATCTGAATTATTTGTTAACCACTGCTCTGCTTGAGACAAACCATCCACAAGTGGAGTCTCAATCGCTGTCGAACTATCAGCCATAATGTGCATCCTCTATATAATATGCTATGGGCTAAACTGCCTTAAGCCTCATTTACTCTGCAATATAATAAACAGTGTAATTACCGTTAAGTCATTGTGTTAAAAGTAAATTAAAGCCAAGTCCTTTTTATAAACTGAACCAAGTTCAGTTTTTCGGCACGATATCCTATCTTTGACAGATTGCAAAGTCATATTTATGTAAGCTTTTGAATTATTAAAACTTACCGATAAACACAAATACCGATAACTAAAAGACTACGAAATTTATTCACCGCACGCTAGGTTTTTCACATATTTAGTACAAGTTTTTATCAGATATAAAAAAACCCGCTCAATGAGCGGGTTTTTAAAACTTAAAGAGTACTTAATTCAAAGAATTATAGTACGTCTACAGCGTTAAGGTCAGCAAATGCTTTCTCTAGACGAGCAACCATTGAAGCTTGACCAGCACGTAGCCATACGCGTGGATCGTAGTACTTCTTGTTTGGAGCAGCTTCGCCAGTTGGGTTGCCGATTTGACCTTGTAGGAAATCGAAGTTGTCAGCAGAGTACTGACGGATACCGTCCCAAGTTGCCCACTGTGTATCAGTATCGATGTTCATTTTGATAACACCGTAGCCGATAGACTCTTGGATTTCTGCTTCAGAAGAACCAGAACCACCGTGGAATACGAAGTTTAGAGCGTTAGGTGCGATACCGAACTTCTCTGCACAGTATGCTTGAGAGTCACGTAGGATAGTTGGAGTAAGTACAACGTTACCAGCTTGGTAAACACCGTGTACGTTACCGAAAGATGCAGCGATAGTGAAACGTGGGCTAACAGCCATTAGTTTCTCGTAAGCGTATGCTACGTCTTCTGGAGAAGTGTAAAGCTCAGATGCGTCCATATCAGAGTTATCAACGCCGTCTTCTTCACCACCAGTACAACCAAGTTCGATCTCGATTGTCATGTTCATTTTAGCCATGCGCTCTAGGTACTTAGCACATGTTTCGATGTTCTCTTCTAGAGACTCTTCAGAAAGGTCTAGCATGTGAGAAGAGAATAGAGGCTTACCAGTTTGTGCGAAGAACTCTTCACCAGCGTCTAGTAGACCGTCGATCCATGGAAGAAGTTTCTTAGCAGCGTGGTCAGTGTGCAGGATAACTGGAACACCGTAAGCTTCAGCTACAGCGTGTACGTATTTTGCACCAGCTACAGCGCCAAGAACTTGTGCGCCTTGACCTTCAAGTTTAACGCCTTTACCTGCGAAGAATGCAGCGCCGCCGTTAGAGAACTGAACAACTACTGGAGCTTTAACTTTAGCAGCTGCTTCTAGTACTGCGTTTACAGAGTCAGTACCAACAACGTTTACAGCAGGAAGAGCAAATTTGTTTTCTTTTGCTACTTCAAATACTTTCTGTACGTCATCGCCAGAAATCACACCAGGTTTTACAAAATCGAAGATCTTAGACATGGAAATAGTCCTATTTATTCTATCGTTTTAAGATTAAAAAACTTAAGTTTAAAAACTTGCAATCGTTTGCTCACAACTTATGCCATTCTAGCAAAAAAGTGTGATATGCAGCAAACGTTAAAAGGCGAGATTCACATCTCGCCTTTCTAAATCAATTATGCTTTAGCACGCTCTTCAAGCATTGCTACTGCAGGAAGTACTTTACCTTCAACGAATTCAAGGAAAGCGCCACCGCCAGTAGAGATGTAAGAAACGTCAGCTTTGATACCGAACTTATCGATAGCTGCTAGCGTGTCACCACCACCTGCTACAGAGAAACCTGCAGACTCAGCGATTGCTTTAGAGATACCAGCTGTACCCGCTTCGAAGTTCTTGAATTCGAATACGCCTACAGGGCCGTTCCAAAGGATTGTTTTCGCGTTGCCGATGATTTCAGCTAGTGCCGCAGTTGAATCTGGACCAAGGTCGAAGATCATGTCGTCGTCTTGAACTTCAGAAACGTGCTTGATTTCAGCTTCTGCGTTTTCGTCGAATGCTTTAGCACATGCAACGTCAGTTGCTACTGGGATAGCACACTCTTTCATTAGCTTTTGAGCCGTTTCAACTAGGTCAGCTTCGTATAGAGACTTACCTACGTTGTGGCCTTCAGCAGCGATGAATGTGTTCGCGATACCACCACCAACAACAAGCTGGTCAGCAATTTTAGAAAGAGATTCTAGAACGGTTAGTTTAGTAGAAACTTTAGAACCACCAACAATAGCCACTAGTGGGCGAGCTGGGTTGTCCATTGCTTTACCAAGCGCTTCAAGCTCAGCAGCTAGAAGAGGGCCAGCACATGCTACAGGAGCGTAAGTACCAACGCCGTGTGTAGAAGCTTGAGCACGGTGAGCTGTACCGAATGCATCCATTACAAAGATGTCACATAGTGCAGCGTATTGCTTAGAAAGTGCTTCTTCGTTCTTCTTCTCGCCTTTGTTGAAACGAACGTTTTCAAGAACAACAAGTTCACCAGCGTTTAGCTCTAGGCCGTTTACGTAATCTTTAGCTAGTTTAACTTCGCAGTCTAGTGCGTCGTTTAGGTAGTTAACTACAGGAGCTAGAGAGAACTCTTCGTTGTATTCGCCTTCAGTAGGACGACCAAGGTGAGAAGTAACCATTACCTTTGCGCCAGCTTCTAGGCAAAGTTTGATAGTTGGTAGAGATGCAAGGATACGTGCATCTGAAGTTACTTTACCGTCTTTTACTGGTACGTTTAGGTCAGCACGGATAAATACGCGTTTACCTGCAAGTTCCAGGTCAGTCATCTTGATCACAGACATGATTTGTCCTCTCAAATTTAAATAAATATAAAGTTTTGGAAACTCAGCAACCCTGCTAAGCCTATAAATTATTCAACTGGTAATTCTTTCACTACTAATAATATGTGGACTCTTAGTATTTATTTCAAGCTAAAAAATAAATAATCCGCACATTTGCTTCTAGGTCTTACTTCTTGCCTTCAGAAGCTTGCATTGCAAGAACCGTATCCAGCATTCGGTTCGCAAAGCCCCATTCATTATCACACCACACTAGCATTTTAACTAAGTGGCCGTTGCTCACTCGCGTTTGTGAACCATCAACGATTGCGCTATGGGGATCGTGATTAAAGTCGATGGAAACGAGCGGCGCTTCAGTATAGTCAACTATATTGTGTAATGTACACTGGGATGCATTAACAATGGTTTGATTTACGTCATTAACTTTCACATTTGCATTAATTGTGACACTTAAATCCATCGCTGTTACGTTTACCGTCGGCACACGCACAGATATAGCTTCAAATTTGTTGGAAAATTTCGGGAAGATTCTTTCAATACCTTTATGCAACTTGGTATCGACAGGAATGATCGATTGGCTTGCTGCTCGAGTACGACGCAAATCGCTGTGGTACGCATCGATAACTTGTTGATCATTCATTGAAGAGTGAATAGTCGTAATCGTACCGGACTCGATACCAAAGGCGTCATCAAGAACCTTAATGATAGGGACAATACAGTTGGTGGTGCACGAACCATTGGAAACGATTTGGTGGTCCGCTTCGATGGTATCGTGGTTCACACCATAGATAATGGTGTTATCGAGGTCATTGGCACCGGGGTGAGAAAACAGTACCTTTTTCGCCCCTGCAGCAATGTGCGCGAGGCCGTCATCTCGACAACCATAAACACCGGTACAATCGAGAACGATATCCACCTCAAGGTCACGCCAAGGCAACAGCTCAATATCAGCAAGATGTAAGATACGAATGGTATCAAACTCACCCTTGTCTTCAGCACCAATGCCATGATGGACATAAATGTGCTCTTGATCGTTAGAGATTTTCTTACCGAAGCGGCCGTGACTGGTGTCGTACTGCAATAGGTGAGCCATAGCGTCAGGCTGAGCAAGCTCATTGACCGCTACTACTTTGATTTGTTGGCTTTTGCCACTTTCATAGACAGCGCGCAATACATTACGCCCTATTCGTCCAAATCCATTTATCGCGACTTTTAGCATAGTTCCGTACATCTAACCAAAATTTCGTGCAACAGATGATAACTGAATCCTACCCAAAAGGCATTACTTGAATAACTCAGCTTGTTCATGACAGATTGATCTGTTGCTTATAGAGATGAGTCTAGGAGAAACAAATCCCAGAGACAAAAAACCGAGCTCAGCGCTCGGTTTTTTTATTCATTTCATTGTTAGCACTAAGCTAGCAATCAATGATTAAGCAAGAAGCTCTTTCGCGGTGTTTACTACGTTTTCAGTAGTGAAACCGAACATCTTGAATAGCTCGCCTGCTGGTGCAGATTCGCCGAACGTTGTCATACCGATGATCTTGCCACCGAAACCAACGTACTTGTACCAGAAGTCAGCGATGCCAGCTTCTACTGCGATACGAGCAGTAACGTCAGATGGAAGTACAGACTCACGGTATTCAGCATCTTGCTTGTCGAACGCGTCAGTTGCAGGCATAGATACTACGCGTACTGCTTTACCTTCAGCGGTTAACTGTGCAGCAGCTTCAACAGCAAGCTCAACTTCAGAACCTGTTGCAATGATGATTAGCTCAGGCTTGCCTTCACAATCTTTCAGGATGTAACCACCCTTAGCGATGTTAGCTACTTGCTCAGCATTACGATCTTGTTGTGCAAGGTTTTGACGAGAGAAGATTAAAGATGAAGGACCATCTTTACGCTCAATAGCCAGTTTCCAAGCAACAGCAGACTCAACTTGGTCACATGGGCGCCATGTGCTCATGTTTGGCGTTAGACGTAGAGAAGCGATCTGTTCAACCGGTTGGTGAGTAGGACCATCTTCGCCTAAGCCGATAGAGTCGTGCGTGTAAACTTGGATGTTCTGAACTTTCATCAGAGCAGCCATACGCATTGCGTTACGCGCGTATTCCATGAACATTAGGAACGTTGCGCCGTATGGTACGAAACCACCGTGCAGAGCGATGCCGTTCATGATAGCCGTCATACCGAATTCACGTACACCGTAGTGGATGTAGTTACCAGAGAAGTCAGTTGCTTCAAGAGACTTAGAACCAGACCACATAGTTAGGTTAGAAGGCGCAAGGTCAGCAGAGCCACCCATGAATTCTGGTAGCATTTGACCAAACGCTTCTAATGCGTTTTGAGATGCTTTACGTGAAGCGATGTTTGCTGGGTTAGCTTGAAGATCAGCAATGATTGCGTTTGCTTTCTCTTCCCACTCAGCTGGAAGTTCGCCGTTAGTACGACGTTTGAATTCTGCTGCTAGCTCTGGGTAAGTCGCTGCGTATGCGTCAAACTTAGCATTCCACGCCGCTTCTTTTGCTGCGCCCGCTTCTTTCGCATTCCACTCAGCTGCGATATCTGCTGGGATTTCGAAAGGACCGTGTTCCCAACCAAGTGCTGCTTTAGTTGCTGTAATTTCATCAGCACCTAGTGGAGCGCCATGGCAGTCGTGCGTACCAGCTTTGTTTGGAGAACCAAAACCGATGATAGTTTTAGTACAGATAAGCGTTGGACGAGGGTCTGCTTTAGCTGCTTCGATAGCTGCATTGATTGCTTCCGGATCGTGACCGTCTACTGCTGGGATTACGTGCCAGCCGTATGCTTCAAAACGCTTAGGAGTATCGTCAGAGAACCAACCTTCCACTTCACCATCGATAGAGATACCGTTGTCATCCCAGAAAGCAACCAGCTTACCAAGACCTAGCGTACCAGCTAGTGAACATGCTTCGTGAGAGATACCTTCCATCAGACAGCCATCACCCATGAATGCATAAGTGTAGTGGTCTACGATGTCGTGGCCTTCTTTGTTGAACTGTGCAGCCAGTGCTTTCTCTGCCATTGCCATACCAACAGCGTTAGTGATGCCTTGACCTAGAGGACCCGTCGTTGTCTCGATACCAGGAGCGTAACCGTACTCTGGGTGACCAGGAGTCTTAGAGTGCAGTTGACGGAAGTTTTTCAGATCTTCAATTGAAAGCTCGTAGCCTGCAAGGTGAAGCAGAGAGTAAATCAACATTGAACCATGGCCGTTAGACAGGATAAAACGGTCGCGGTCAGCCCACTCTGGGTTTGCTGGGTTGTGGTTCAAGTGGCCACGCCAAAGAACTTCAGCGATGTCAGCCATACCCATAGGTGCGCCTGGGTGGCCTGAATTTGCTTGTTGAACACCGTCCATGCTAAGTGCGCGGATTGCATTGGCTAGATCTTTACGAGAAGGCATGTCTGCTCCTGGATACATAAGCGATTTAAAAAAGAGATAGTGCTAATGTTTTCATTTTAATTAGCGCGGGTATTCTCTCAAACGACTATTGCGACTGCAAACGTTTTACTGGCATTTTAACGGTCATTTTTCGCAATTTTCGAACATTTACATCACTTGGCAGTGGCTTATCTCAATCGATACGCAAACGATTAGTTATGACATATCATAAAAAAGAGCTTGTAATTCGACCGCTGGAATTTAGAATAGCCGTCTAGATGTAGAAACACCTACAAAATATACTGTATTTAATGGCGCGCTTCCTAGCTTGCGACGCCATAAACTATTTACACCAAAAACTAAAAGTGGAGCTCTCATGGCTAAGCACCTATTCACTTCTGAATCTGTTTCAGAAGGCCATCCAGATAAAATTGCAGACCAAATCTCTGATGCTGTTCTTGATGCCATCTTGGAACAAGATCCAAAAGCACGTGTTGCTTGTGAGACTTACGTTAAAACCGGCATGGTTATGGTTGGCGGTGAAGTAACAACGTCTGCATGGGTTGATATCGAAGAAATCACTCGTGAAACAGTACGTGAAATTGGTTACGTTCATTCTGATATGGGCTTTGACGCTGACTCTTGTGCTGTTCTAAACACAATTGGTAAGCAGTCTCCAGACATCAACCAAGGTGTTGATAAAGAAGACCCTAAAGAGCAAGGCGCAGGCGACCAAGGCATCATGTTTGGTTACGCGACTAACGAAACACCAATCCTAATGCCGGCTCCAATTACTTACTCTCACCTTCTTGTTAAGAAGCAAGCTGAAGTACGTAAGAGCGGTAAACTTGACTTCCTTCGCCCTGATGCGAAATCTCAAGTTACGTTCCAGTACGACCAAGGTAAGATCGTTGGTATCGACGCTGTTGTTCTTTCGACTCAACACTGCGATTCCGTAACAACACCTGACCTACGTGAAGCAGTAATGGAAGAGATCATCAAGCCAGTACTTCCTGCTGAGTGGATCAACAAAGACACTAACTTCTTCATCAACCCAACAGGCCGTTTCGTAATCGGTGGCCCAATGGGTGACTGTGGTCTAACAGGTCGTAAGATCATCGTTGATACCTACGGCGGCGCAGCTCGTCACGGTGGCGGTGCATTCTCTGGTAAAGATCCATCAAAAGTTGACCGTTCTGCAGCTTACGCAGCACGTTACGTTGCGAAAAACATCGTAGCTGCTGGCATGGCTGACCGTTGTGAGATTCAACTGTCTTACGCTATCGGTGTTGCAGATCCAACATCTATCATGGTTGAAACGTTTGGTACTGAGAAAGTAGCTCACGAAATCATCATTGAAGCGGTTCGTCAAAACTTCGACCTACGTCCATACGGTCTTCAAGAGATGTTGAACCTTCTTCAGCCTATCTACAAGCAGACTGCTGCATACGGCCACTTCGGTCGTGAAGAGTTCCCTTGGGAAGCGACTGACAAAGCAGCAATCCTTGCGGACTTCGCTGGCCTAAAATAATTTAGCCACTGCGATTTGTTTCTTTAAAGCCCTTACTTCTTAGTAAGGGCTTTATTTTTATGTACTTACCTTACTTTCACTCGCCATTCTCTTCTCTAATGCCCTTCTTTACCGTTAACCACTTAGTATAAAAAACCGCTGATAATTTGTGTTTTCTAACACTACTGACAATAGTTAAGGTAACTCCTAAGAGATCAAGCTCACATTTAACTTAAATTAATTCAGCCTGATAACGCTCGTTAAATGCACGCTAGAACAAAAACTGGGATGACAAAGAGCAATTTAGCTCAACACCATAACTCTCACACAAGCCACATCGATGAGCCTTATGGAATTATAACTAGGACGTTATTTAACTAGGGGGATCTATGCCTCGTACCGCGCACCCATCCGAACTGAACGATAAAAAACACAAGGTCAGCGATAAGGATTACGCTCGCACCATTCCTTGTAACCAAATCAGTATTTCCGCACCCTTTCATTGGTTGTCGCTTGCTCTGCATGACTTAGTAAGAATGCCATTAATCAGCGCATTTTACGGATTGTGCTTTATGGGAGCGGCAATTGCGATTGTTCAACTTGTCCAATGGCAAGGAACACACTTAGTCGTGATGCCAAGCCTGATCGTGTACATGCTGATAGGGCCGTTTCTTGCCCTAGGCTTGTATGACGCAGCTTGGGAAAGAGAAAAAGGCCATAACGCCAGCCTACTGCACTCAATGAAAGCCATCACTCGCAACTCGACCCACCAATGGGCCTTTGCGATTGTGTTGATGGTTGCGATGATATTCTGGATGCGTATCGCTGCGTTATTGCACGCGCTCTACCCTTCAGTGCAAGGCGCACCATTGGCTGAGTTCGCTCCCTTCTTAATTACGGGTTCTGTGATTGGTTTTGTTATCGCAAGCCTCATATTTAGCATCTCAGCATTTTCAATTCCGTTAATGATGGAGAGACGCGTTGATGTGATGAGTGCGATTTTCACTAGCTTTAATGCCGTGAAATCGAACATCCCTGCAATGGTGGTTTGGGCGAGTATTATTTGTGCCGGTATTTTGGTGGGTTTTGCCACCTACGGCATCGGAATGATCGTCACCATGCCGCTACTTGGCTATGCTACATGGCACGCTTATCACGAGATCATTAAGAAAAAACATCACGTGTAAAGCATCGCTAGATCAACAAGCAATGTTATGATTAGGCCTTGGTTTAAACGCTGAGGCCTTTTATTTGGAGTTAACAACGTTTGTCTTACACCCCGCAACAACACCGAGCAAATAAGAAATTGGCCGAATGCCTAGCTATCGCAAATCAACATTTCTCTCGTGAATTTCCACACCCAACTATCACCTTCAAGTTAAGAGGCAAAGCGGCGGGAAAGGCCTACCTTCAGCTCAACGAAATTAAGCTCAACCACGTACTATTTTCTGAAAATGAAGATGCCTTCATCAACGAGGTTGTGCCACATGAACTCGCACACCTGATCACGCATCAGGTTTTCGGACGTGTTAGGCCTCACGGAAACGAGTGGAAATACGTGATGGAAAAAGTATTCAACGTGCCAGCCAGAACAACTCACAGCTTTGAAATCGCGTCAGTTCAAGGGAAAACCTTTGAATATCGATGTGAGTGCACCACTTACCCATTATCAATCAGACGACACAACAAAGTACTTCGGAATCAATCGACCTACCGCTGCCAATTGTGCCAGCAAACCTTAGCTTTCACGGGAACTCAACTAAGCTAGTGACAGGTTGATTTACTCGGTAGAACAAATCTAATAGAGAGATCTAACATTTGAGTGCTAGACTGATGTTTATCATACTTTTATCAGTCTTTTTCTATGCAAAAACTCACCTTCAAAGCATTTGGCCTACCTGTATCTTTTTACTTAACAATAGTATTTGGCCTACTGGTAACCCAAAGCGTTCTCGCCGCACCACCGAGCTCATTTTCCAAAGCAAAAAGAGAAGCGGTGAAGATTTACCTCGACCATCCGACTTCATTTTATTGCGGCTGTGACATTACATGGAAGGACAAAAAGAAAGGCATTCCCGACCTTGATGGCTGTGGCTATCAAGTCCGAAAACAACAAAAGCGGGCGAGTCGAATTGAGTGGGAACACGTGGTTCCAGCTTGGCAATTTGGCCACCAGCGTCAGTGTTGGCAAGATGGTGGGCGCAAGAACTGCACTCGCAATGACAAAATATTCAAATCCATGGAAGCCGATCTCCACAACCTAACGCCAGCTATCGGTGAAGTAAATGGTGACCGTTCGAACTACAACTTCAGCCAGTGGAATGGAATGGATGGCGTGAGCTATGGTCAGTGTGAAATGCAGGTCAACTTCAAGCAGCGTAAAGTTATGCCGCCAGACAGAGCAAAAGGCTCTATCGCGCGTACTTACCTTTACATGAGCCAAGAGTATGGTTTCAAACTATCTAAGCAACAAACCAACCTAATGATGGCGTGGAACAAGCAATTTCCTGTCGACAAGTGGGAATGTACTCGTGATGAGCGAATCTATGCCATCCAAGGTAATCACAACCCATTTGTTTACCCTGCTTGTAAATAACGTCGCTCGTACAATCAACATTCCTAACTATCTCAAACAAGAGTTTCAGAATTGCCCCTGAAACTCTTGCTCTACCCTTGTTTTTTCAACTAAAAGCATCCATGTTAGGCAGAGACAAAATACCCAAATGAACATATTTATAGGTTTACCAGCATGAGAATCCCTCGTATTCATCACCCAGAACGCATTCATCAGTTAGGTTCACTCGCTTTAGGCGAAGATGCCGCGGGTCATGTTGGTCGTGTCCTTCGCATGAAAGAAGACCAAGAAGTCCTTCTATTTGATGGCAGTGGCGCTGAATTCCCTGCGACGATAGCCGAAGTATCAAAGAAAAATGTCACCGTTAATGTTTCTGAACGCATCGAACGCAGCAGCGAATCTCCGTTAGACTTACATTTAGGCCAAGTGATTTCACGTGGCGACAAAATGGAGTTCACGATTCAGAAATCGGTTGAGCTTGGTGTGAACACCATTACCCCTTTAATTTCAGAGCGCTGTGGCGTTAAGCTTGATACAAAACGCTTCGAGAAAAAACTCGCACAGTGGCAAAAGATTGCTATCGCGGCGTGTGAACAGTGTGGCCGCAATACGGTTCCAGTCATTCGCCCTATCATGCAACTTGAAGAGTGGTGTAGCGAACCGAGTGAAGCATTAAAGCTGAACTTACATCCTCGTGCAAAATACTCAATTAATACCCTTCCAGAACCTATCAGTAAGGTACGCCTATTGATCGGCCCTGAAGGTGGCTTGTCGGCTGAAGAAATCGGCATGACAGAACAATACAAATTTGAAGAGACGCTACTCGGCCCACGTGTACTTCGTACCGAAACAGCAGCTCTAACCGCAATTACTGCCTTACAAGTCCGTTTTGGCGATCTAGGCTAGGAGAAAAAAATGATCAAACTTGGCATCGTAATGGATCCAATTTCATCCATTAACATCAAAAAAGACTCTAGCTTTGCCATGATGCTTGAAGCTCAGCGTCGTGGTTACGAAATCCATTACATGGAAATGGATGATCTACATTTAGATCAAGGCGTAGCCATTGCTGACACTAAGGTTGTTGAACTAAAAGAAGATCCAAACGGTTGGTACGAGTTCAAATCAGAACAGACTATCGCGCTATCCGATTTAGATGCGGTACTAATGCGTAAAGATCCTCCGTTTGATACTGAGTACATCTACGCAACTTACATTCTTGAGCGTGCTGAAGAGAACGGCGCACTGATCGTCAACAAACCACAAAGCCTACGTGACTGTAACGAGAAGTTGTTCACGGCATGGTTCCCTGAACTGACACCGACCACCATCGTGACTCGTAAAGCTGAAAAAATTAAAGCGTTCCGAGAAGAACACGGCGACGTGATTCTAAAACCACTTGATGGCATGGGCGGCGCGTCTATCTTCCGTGTGAAAGAAGGCGATCCAAACGTATCAGTTATTATTGAAACCTTGACCAACCACGGTCAGAACTACGCAATGGCACAAACTTTTGTTCCAGACATCAGCAATGGTGATAAGCGTATTCTTGTGGTTGACGGTGAGCCAATGCCTTACTGTCTAGCGCGTATTCCTGCAAAAGGGGAAACTCGAGGTAACCTTGCTGCTGGCGGTACAGGTGAAGCTCGTCCTCTAAGTGAAACAGACTGGGCTATCGCAAGAGCAGTTGCTCCAGCACTGAAAGAGAAAGGCTTAATCTTTGTTGGGCTTGATGTTATCGGCGACAAGCTGACTGAAATTAACGTGACTAGCCCTACTTGTATCCGTGAAATTGAAGCCGCTTTTGATATTTCAGTTACAGGTAAATTAATGGATGCAATTGAGCGTCGCGTTAACGCTAAATAGCCTAAACTAAAGAAAGCCTTAGCTATTCGAAAACACAGAAATATCTAGGCAAAGAACAATGAGCGGCTTTACGCCGCTCTTTTTCCTTTACTGGGAACACACTGGCAGGAGGCTCTATGAATTTAACGAACCACTTTCTGGTTGCTATGCCCGGAATGAAAGACCCATACTTTCAAAATTCGGTGATTTACCTTTGTGAGCACAATGACGAAGGCGCGATGGGTTTGATGATCAACGCCCCTATTGATGTCACTGTCGGTAGCATGCTTAAGCAAGTTGAGGTTGATTCTGATCAGCCAAAACCCAACCAAGCAAGTCTTGATAAGCCTGTATTGAATGGTGGACCGGTCGCAGAAGACCGTGGGTTTATTTTGCACAAACCTAAAGGCAACTATCAATCCAGTATCAGCATGACGGATCAAATCTCAGTGACAACCTCAAAAGATATCTTGATGGTGTTGGGCACAGAAGATGAGCCGATGAATTATTTAGTCGCACTTGGGTATGCAGGATGGGAACCGGGACAACTGGAAACCGAACTGACCGAGAACTCATGGTTAACTGTTGAAGCCGATCCAAAGGTCATCTTCGATACGCCAATTTCAGACCGCTGGAAAGTCGCAGTGCAGATGTTAGGCATCAATGCGGCTCAGCTTTCAGCAGATGCTGGCCACGCCTAGCCCGACTCAGATCAATAAAATAAACAGACACTCTCAAACACAGATTAATTTGGAAGCCCCATGTCACGAACAATTATGGCATTTGACTACGGTACGAAAAGTATCGGCAGTGCGATAGGACAAGAAATCACAGGTACAGCAAGCCCTTTAAAAGCCTTTAAAGCCAAAGATGGTATCCCCAACTGGGATGACATAGAAAAACAAATCAAAGAGTGGCAGCCGAATCTTATAGTGGTTGGTCTTCCTACCGACCTTCATGGTAAAGATCTAGCCGCGATTACACCAAGGGCGAAGAAGTTTGCCAATCGCCTAAAGGGGCGCTTTGGCGTCGATGTTGAGCTGCATGATGAAAGACTTTCTACGACAGAAGCAAGGGCCGACCTTTTTGAAATGGGCGGCTACAAAGCACTAAGTAAAGGTAATGTCGATAACCAGTCTGCAGTCGTCATTTTAGAGAGCTGGTTTGAAGCACAATATTCATAACGAAAATTAAGAGCTCAAAGATTAAACTCCTTTGTGATCCTATAATGATATTACGGCGTAATGTCGAAGCAATTCATTATTAGGTAAGTGGGAGTTCACATGAAAATTTTTCTAGCAATCTTCGTAGCTCTAGCAATATCAGCATGCAGTTCGACAAGCTCCAATAATGCAGGTTATATGAATCATACTTCGACTGACGCAGACGTAATCAGCGAGCCTAAGAACAAGAAGCGTTGATAATACAGACGCAGTCGAACGATGAATATGATGAACGCCTGATTTTAACCTAGAATCAAATCAGGCGTTTTTTATCACCCCATATCTATCTTCACACCAGCCAACGCCCCAGTTCCGTAGTCGTCATCACCACGTCTAGTTTTGAGCATTAAGCGCAAGTCATTAGCAGAATCGGCACTGTGGAACGCATCCTCTTCGCTGATCTTGCCTGCTATCACTAAATCATACAAAGCTTGGTCAAAGGTCTGCATACCTATCTCTTTCGATTTAGCCATGGTTGCTTTCAGTTCGTGTAGTTCACCACGACGAATCAAGTCAGAAACACGAGGGCTATTCAGCAGAATCTCGAATACACCATGACGCCCGCTGCCATTCTTGTCGCGAATGAGTTGCTGAGCGACGACACCACGCAGGTTCATCGATAGGTCAAACAAGAACTGTTCTTTCTGCTCTTTCGGCACCAAATGAAGAATACGCTCTAGCGCTTGGTTAGCGTTATTGGCGTGCAAGGTTGCCATACACAAGTGACCCGTTTCAGCAAAGGTCATCGCGTATTCCATGGTCTCACGGCTACGGATTTCGCCAATCAAGATCATGTCTGGTGCTTGGCGTAGCGAGTTCTTAAGCGCGACTTCGTAACTCTCGGTGTCGAGCCCGACCTCACGCTGCGTCACGATGCACTTTTTATGTTCGTGCACAAATTCAATAGGGTCTTCAACCGTCAAGATATGTCCCGAGCGATTGGTGTTGCGATAGCCTGTCATTGCAGCCATTGAGGTCGATTTACCAGAGCCTGTCGCACCAACCACCAGCACAAGTCCGCGCTTAGCTATTGATAGGTCCTGTAGTACATCAGGAAGCTTTAGTTGCTCAAAGGTTGGGATGTTAGTCTCGATACGTCGAATGACCGCTCCAGGTAGCTCTCGCTGAAAGAATGCACTGACACGAAAACGACCAAAGTCACGCACGATGGCAAAATTAGCCTCACGCGTTTGCTGATACTCATCACGTCGATCTTGTTCCATCATCGCATCAAGTAATTGAGCAACCTGTGCTGCATTCAGCTTCTCTCCTTGAGGGCGTAATTCACCATCCACACGAAACAGGATTGGCGCATCGACAGTGATATAGAGATCCGATGCCTTTTGAGAAAGCATTCCCTCAAGGATTTGATTCAATTCCATTATGTACACCTTAATTAAAACATTGAGGTTTCAATTTCGATCTTTTTCTCGACCTCTTCCGAATCAACCAAGCCCTGTGCCATCAGCTGCTTCGCATTTTGTTCCATGGTCTGCATGCCGTGCGCTGCGCCCGTTTGAATGATCGAGTACATCTGCGCAACCTTATCTTCACGAATCAAGTTTCTGATCGCAGGTGTTGCCATCATGATTTCATGACACACCACACGACCACCACCAACACGCTTTAGCAGCTTCTGGGCTATCACCGAGCGCAGTGATTCAGACAACATCGAACGAACCATATCTTTATCGCTACCTGGGAACACATCGATAATACGGTCGATCGTTTTAGCCGCAGAACTGGTGTGCAGAGTACCAAAGACCAAGTGACCCGTTTCTGCTGCGGTTAACGCTAAGCTAATCGTCTCTTGGTCACGAAGTTCACCAACCAGAATCACGTCTGGGTCTTCACGTAAGGCACTGCGCAGTGCCGCTTTAAAACTGTGAGTATCACGGTGAACTTCACGCTGGTTGACTAGGCATTTATTATTGGTGTGAACGAATTCAATCGGGTCTTCAATCGTCAGAATATGCTTATTGTGGTTGCGATTTACGTAATCAACCATCGCCGCAAGAGTCGTTGATTTACCAGAGCCAGTTGGACCAGTGACGAGCACTAACCCTTTTTCGTAGTTAGCAATCCTTTCGAAGATCTCAGGTGCACCTAACTGATCTAAAGTCGGGATTTCGACAGGGATAGTTCGAAAGACAGCTGAGCAGCCACGGGCTTGGTTAAACGCATTAACACGAAAGCGACCAACATTGGGTAATTCAAAAGAGAAGTCGACTTCCAGTTTTTCTTCAAACTCGCCGCGTTGTGAATCGCTCATGATCTCAAAAACCAAACGATGCACATCAGCATGACTCAAAGCTGGGATTCCAAGCTTCCTTACTTCACCATCTATACGTACCATTGGAGATACACCCGCAGAAAGATGTAGATCTGACGCGTTATGCTTTACACTAAAATCTAGTAACTCAGTGATATCCATTTATTTTCCCTTAAGTAAAGTCAGCTATGAGTAGTATTCAACAAAATATCGAACAAATCACCTCACAGATTCGTAGTGCTGAGCAAAAGTGCGGACGAGCTCCAGAGTCCGTGCAACTTTTAGCCGTCAGCAAAACTAAACCTATTGATGCGATTCTAGAAGCCGCACTCGGAGGCCAAGTTGCCTTTGGTGAAAACTATGTTCAAGAAGGTGTAGATAAAGTAAAACACTTTTCAGAACAACATTCTAACCTAAATTTAGAGTGGCATTTTATTGGTCCAATTCAATCCAATAAAACCCGCCCAATCGCGGAAAGCTTTCAATGGGTGCATTCCGTCGATCGCGATAAGATCGCACAAAGGCTTAATGATCAACGACCAAGCGAACTTCCACCTTTGCAAGTGTTGATTCAGGTAAACACCAGTGGTGAAGAGTCCAAATCTGGAACCTCAGAAGAGACAGTTTTTGCACTCGCGGAGTTGATTTCATCGCTCCCCAACCTCACCTTAAGAGGATTGATGTCGATTCCTGCAAACGTATCTGACTATCAATCTCAGCTTAATGCATTTTCTCAACTGGCAGAGCTTAAAGACAAGCTAGCCGCGAAGTATTCAGACATTGATACCCTTTCGATGGGGATGAGTGGTGATATGGATGCAGCAGTTGAGGCTGGTAGCACAATGGTTCGTATTGGAACAGCTATTTTCGGCGCTCGTGATTACGCGAAATAGCCGTAGTAGGTAACGACAAGTACAAGTATTGATACCGCTTCGCCTTATCCGCGCAGCGACACGCTCAGGATTTTATATATGGTACATAAGAACATCGCCTTTATTGGGGCGGGAAACATGGTTCGCTCAATTGTAGCTGGCTTAGTTGCTAGTGGTTACCCAGCGCAAAAGATTACTGCGACAGCACCTTCAGAAACCAGAAGGCTGCCGTTAGAACAAGAATACGGCATCAATACCACCAGCGATAATATTGCAGCAGCTGAAAAAGCAGACGTTGTTGTGTTATCCGTGAAGCCACAAATGATGGCTGATGTATGTAAACCCTTACAAGATATCGACTTCAGCAACAAACTGGTTATCTCAATTGCCGCGGGTATTAATGCGAATCGACTTAATGAGATGTTAAACTGCCAACTGAACCTTGTTCGTGTGATGCCAAACACGCCATCACTGCTTGGTAAAGGGATGAGTGGTCTTTATGCCGATGCAACTGTCAGCCAAGATGATAAAGACTTTGCTTCTCAGCTGATGCAAGCTGTTGGTGAAGTAAGTTGGGTTGAACAAGAGTCTGGAATCAACAACATCATTGCGGCGGCGGGTAGCGCTCCGGCTTACTTCTTCCTGTTTATGGAAGCGATGCAAGCTGAAGCAATCAAGCAAGGTTTTGACCAAGAAACCGCTCGTAAGCTAGTGCAGCAGTCTGCATTAGGCGCGGCAGAGATGGTGGTAGCAAACCAAGATACTGAATTATCAACACTGCGTGAACAAGTGACATCCAAAGGCGGCACGACCGCAGAAGCACTACGCACGTTTAACGAACATCAACTATCAGACATCGTAGCAAAAGCCATGCAAGCGGCGGTTGCTCGAGCTGAAGAGATGGAAAAACTGTTTTAGTACCAATCAAGGTAAACAAGCATTTTGCCGCTCTGGTTATATCTAAGCGACAAGTAAATCCGAAAAAGGAAACAATATGAACTCGATGAGCTTTCTGATCTCGACCGTTTTTGATCTTTACATCATGGTTGTGATCTTGCGTATCTGGCTACAAGCATCACGTGCAGATTTCTACAACCCATTCTCACAATTCATCGTAAAAGCGACACAACCGGTTGTTGCCCCACTACGCCGAGTTATTCCATCAATCGGCAGCCTTGATCTAGCGACCGTTGTTTTCGCTTATGTGCTGTGTGTACTTAAGTTCGTTGCTCTAAACCTGATTATCTCTGGCGGCGCTGCCGTTTTCGATATTAGCTTCCTTATCTTTGGTGCACTGTCTCTGCTCAAAGCGGCTGGTGGTTTGATCTTCTGGGTTCTACTTATCCGTGCAATCCTAAGCTGGGTAAGCCAAGGTCGTAGTCCAATCGAGTACGTATTCCATCAACTGACTGAACCAATGCTAGTGCCTATCCGCCGTATCCTACCGGATATGGGTGGCTTCGACTTAAGCGTTCTGGTTCTGTTCATTGTTCTACAGTTTGCGAACTTCCTAATGGGCGACATGATTGGTCCTATTTGGTATCAGCTATAATTCAAGTACGAACATCAGGTACTTTGACGATGCCAAAAGCGGTTTGGGCCGAGGAAAACGATATTCTTCTTAGGCTCTATATCCAACCCAAAGCAAGCCGAGACAAGATTGTTGGCTTGCATGGTGAGGAACTCAAAATTGCCATAACTGCTCCACCAGTAGATGGCAAAGCCAACGCCCACTTAGCGAAATACCTTGCGAAACAGTTTAAGGTCGCAAAAGGGCAAATTAAGATAGAAAAGGGAGATCTCGGTAGGCACAAGCAAGTTCGAATATGCTCGCCAAGCCAAATCCCAACTGAAGTCAAAGCCATCCTATGATGGCTTTTTGCTATTTATTGGAGTCATTATGCGTTTATGGATAACAGCACTACTCACCGCTCTTGTTGCCTTACCAAGCTCAGCAGGGCAATTTAAGAACATTAAGGATGTCGAGGTTCATTACTCGGCTTTTAATTCCACGTTCTTAACTTCGCAAGTCGCTAAGCAATACAAACTTAAGCGAAATGGATACTCAGCAATCCTCAACATCAGCGTGTTAGACAAGGCTTCTCTAGGCAAGCCTGCGACAACGGCTAAAATTACGGGAACAGCGAAGAACCTCGTTGGAAACACCCGTACTTTGAAGTTTCGAGAAATCAAAGAAGGCGATGCGATTTATTACCTTGCTGAGTTCCCCGTAACTCACGAAGAAAACATCACCTTCGACATCGATGTGAACGCAGGCCTAAAAGGCACTGGTCCACTGCGTTTCACACAGAAATTCTATATAGAAGAGTAAGCTCAAACCTTACTTTTCATTTATTAACTTATTTAGAGCTACATTCCCATGAGTAAGATTGTTTTAGCAACAGGCAACCAAGGTAAAGTTCGCGAGATGGCAGATATTCTGTCTGAGTTTGGTTTTGACGTTGTCGCGCAAAGTGAATTTAACGTTTCAGAAGTCGCTGAAACAGGAACGACTTTCATTGAAAATGCCATCATCAAAGCTCGCCACGCAGCGAAAGAAACAGGGCTGCCAGCCATTGCTGACGACTCAGGTTTAGAGGTTGATTACTTAAATGGTGCGCCAGGTATCTATTCAGCGCGTTACTCAGGTGAAGGGGCAACCGATAAGCAGAACATCAAAAAACTATTAGATGCGATGCAAGGTGTCGAAACTGAAAAGCGTACTGCGCGTTTCCACTGTGTGTTGGTGCTAATGCGTCACGAGAATGATCCAACACCTCTAGTGTGTCACGGTAAATGGGAAGGTCGTATTCTTACTGAAGAACACGGTGAGAATGGCTTTGGCTACGATCCTGTGTTCTTTGTACCAGAAGATAACTGCGCCTCAGCAGAGCTTGAATCTTCGCGTAAGAAGCAACTATCACACCGTGGTAAAGCGCTTGCGTCACTATTCAAGACTCTCAAGGAGCAAGCTCTGTAATGCACAATGCAGCGCTAATACCACCCGCACTTAGCCTCTATGTACACATCCCATGGTGTGTACAAAAGTGTCCGTATTGTGATTTTAACTCTCACGCTCTGAAAGCCGAGATCCCTGAAAAAGAGTACATCGATGCACTGCTTGAGGATCTCGATACTGATATCGAAAAATATCAGCTCAATGGTATGCCTCGCCCACTGCATTCGATCTTTATTGGTGGCGGTACCCCAAGCCTGTTTTCTCCTGAAGGAATTGGCCGATTGTTACAAGGCATTGAACAGCGCATCCCGTTCAAACCTGAAATAGAAATCACCATGGAAGCCAACCCGGGAACTATCGAAGCTGAGCGTTTTGCAGGTTACCAAAAGGCAGGCATTACTCGAATCTCGGTGGGTGTGCAAAGTTTTGAGCAAGAGAAACTGGAAAGACTTGGGCGTATTCATGGTCAAGATGAAGCGGTAAATGCTGCTCATTTAGCGCATAAGATTGGATTGAATAGTTTCAATTTAGACTTAATGCACGGCTTACCCGAACAGAGTATTGAACAAGCGTTGGCTGATTTGGATAAAGCGATAGAACTCGACCCTCCGCATTTATCTTGGTACCAGCTAACAATAGAACCTAACACCATGTTCTATTACAAAACGCCAACTCTACCTGATGACGATGATCTCTGGGACATCTTTGAATTGGGCCACAAAAAGCTCGCTGATGCAGGGTATGTGCAGTACGAAATATCAGGCTACAGCAAGCCGGGATATCAGTGCCAACATAACCTCAACTACTGGCGCTTTGGTGACTATCTAGGTATTGGCTGTGGCTCTCATGGCAAGCTGAGCTTTACAGATGGACGCATTGTTCGTACCACTAAGGTTAAGCACCCTAGAGGCTATCTAGCTGCGTACCAAAACATGGTAAAACCTTATCTATCAGATGAATTTGAAGTGCCGAATGAAGACCGCCCTTTTGAGTTTTTCATGAACCGCTTTAGGTTAATGGAAGCATGTCCAAAGCAGGATTTCATTGATACGACAGGGCTTGGTTTTGACTCGATTCAAAAAACGATTGAATGGGCAAAAGAGCTAGGCTACTTGAAGGAAACCGACACTCACTGGCAGATCACTGAAAAAGGAAAGCTGTTTCTCAATGATCTGTTAGAAGCCTTTATGGCAGAAGAAGACGAGTAGTTCGAGATTCGAGATTCGAGATTCGAGATTCGAGAAGCATTGCGTAAGGGTTGGCTTTAGGGTCAACCCTTTTTGTTTTATAGCCCTCTCTCGGAGCGAAGCGTTCTATAGGACAACGTCCGTGCTCGAATCTTTCTCTTAGAAAATAGAACGACCAATTCGCTCTGAAAGCAACTCTAGAGCCTTAGTACCTGCGAGCGAGTTGCCAGAAGGATCAAGCTCTGGAGACCACACCGCAATCGTCATTTCGCCAGGAACGATAGCAATAATACCGCCACCAACGCCCGATTTTCCTGGCATACCAACACGGTAGGCAAACTCACCAGCCCCATCGTACAAGCCACACGTCGCAAGCAAAGCATTCAACTGCTTGGTTTGAACTGGCGTGATGATCTCTTTCTTGGTTTGAACCGACACGCCTTTGTTTGCTAAATAGCTAAAGGTTTTTGCCAAATCCACACACGTCATTTTAAGCGCACAAGCGTGGAAGTAGTTATTCAGAACTGGGATAACATCATTCTCAAAATTACCAAATGAACGCATCAAATAAGCAATGGCAGCATTACGATCGCTGTGCATCATTTCTGAAGCCGCTACCACCTTGTCATACACAATATGAGTATCACCCGATAACTGACGCACAAACTCTAACAAGCGGTGCCTAGGCGCAGACAAGCGGCTTTGTAGTAGGTCTGCAACGACAATTGCCCCCGCATTGATGAACGGGTTGCGGGGAATACCATACTCCATCTCAAGCTGAATCATCGAGTTAAAGGCTTGACCAGAAGGCTCTTTGCCTACTCTTTGCCAAATCTCTTCAGGCTTATATAGCACCATAGCTAGCGTCAGGCTCAAGGCTTTAGAAATAGATTGCACAGAAAATGCTTCTTCAGCATCGCCTGCTTTAATCACCTCACCTTCATTGGTGTATACCGCGATCGCCAGTTTCTGGTTCGATACGCGAGCCAGTGCAGGGATATAATCAGCGACCTTTCCCTGTCCAATTAAAGGACGAACTTCGTCTAAGATCTCGGCCAAAATAGCTTGAGTTGGTTTCATGTGCGCTTACTTCTATATTGTTATTTTTGTAGGGGTGTAACATATACCAATCGTAGTAAATAACTGCTCACTCTAGCTTGTTAAAATGCTCGATAACTGCGTTAGAATTTTTGATTGTAGAGTAACTACTTATCGAAAAATGCTGCCTTGTTCTCAAGCCTTTTTCCTACGCTATTTCTGATCACTTACTTACTGTGATTGGTATTACTTTCTGTCGTTAAGCCTTTACTAAAATAAAAGCCTAAGGACAAAAAAGCCAACATTACAATAATGTTGGCTTTAATCAATCCCATAAAGTGTAGGGGTTAAACCCTAAGTCGGATTACCCTTCACTTAATTTGATTCGAAGTTACTTAGTACGCTTGAACTTAATGTCCCAAACACCATGACCTAAACGGTGGCCACGCGCTTCAAACTTAGTTAGCGGGCGCTCATCCGGACGAGGGATGTAATCACCATCTTCAGCGATGTTTTCGAAGCCTGGAGCTACGTTCATCACTTCAATCATATGTTCTGCGTAGTTTTCCCAGTCTGTTGCCATGTGGAAAACACCAGTATCAAGTTGAAGCTTGCCGCGAACCATCTCTGCAAACTCAGCCTTAACGATACGACGTTTATGGTGACGAGCTTTGTGCCATGGGTCAGGGAAGAACAGTTGCAGAGTATGCAGGCTGCTATCTGGGATCATGTGTTCAAATACTTCTACAGCATCGTGACACATTACACGCAGGTTAGTTACGCCAGCATCGCGAGCTGTACCTAAACACGCACCAACACCCGGGCTATGAACTTCAATACCTAAGAAGTTTTTCTCAGGTGCGTTCTTTGCCATTTCAACCAGTGATGCACCCATACCGAAGCCAATCTCTAGTACAACCGGGTTATCGTTGCCAAATACTTCTTTCCAGTTAAGAAGCTCTGGGTTGTAGTCGATACCCATTGTTGGCCAACATTCATTCATCGCGTTCTCTTGGCCTTTTGTTAAGCGGCCTTCGCGGCGAACAAAGCTACGGATCTTACGAACCAGTTTGCCGTCTTCAGTATATTCGTTAGTGGTCACTTCACTCATTGATTTTTGCCTGCACATTGATTAATCAAAGCGGGGATTATCCAAAGAATTGCCTCCGGTGCAAGTCTTTCCGTGGATAAATTCCCACACAATTTGTCTGTTTTACATCCAACGTTAAGTGTGGTGCAATTTCGCTTCTAATAATAGCAAAGCATAGAGCATGTCGTGACTCCTTTCGCAACCGCCATATTAAAGTGGTATGACGCCTACGGGCGTAAAGAATTACCTTGGCAACAAAACAAAACCGCCTACACCGTTTGGCTATCTGAAATCATGCTTCAGCAGACTCAGGTTGCTACGGTGATTCCATACTACCAACGCTTCTTAGAACGCTTTCCAACGGTTATCGACCTAGCGAACGCCGAACAAGATGAGGTACTCCACTTATGGACAGGGCTTGGTTACTACGCACGAGCTCGTAACCTACACAAAGCTGCCAAGATCGTCGCAGAGCAATATGGTGGGGAGTTTCCACTTTCCCTCGAAGAAATGAATGCGCTTCCAGGCATTGGCCGCTCAACAGCGGCAGCCGTTCTGTCCTCTGTTTACAAGCTCCCTCATGCGATCCTTGATGGTAACGTGAAGCGAACGCTTGCAAGAAGCTTTGCTGTCGAGGGCTGGCCTGGTCAAAAGAAGGTTGAAAACCAACTCTGGGAACACGCAGAGGCACACACCCCAAAGCAAGATGTCGATAAATACAATCAAGCTATGATGGATATGGGAGCAATGGTTTGTACTCGTAGCAAGCCTAAATGTACTCTGTGCCCAATTGAAAACATGTGTGAAGCTAAAAAACTCGATAGACAACTCGACTTCCCTGGCAAAAAGCCAAAGAAAGAGAAACCAGTAAAAGAGACATGGTTTGTAATCCTGTATCACGATAACCAAGTGTGGCTTGAGCAGCGCCCTCAATCTGGTATCTGGGGAGGCTTATTCTGTTTCCCTCAAAATGAGAACGCAGAAATCGAACACCAATTGGATCTTCGTTCAATCACAAACACAGATTCAATCAAGACCATGATTGCGTTTAGACACACTTTCAGCCACTACCACTTAGATATCACGCCAGTATTAGTGAAATTAGATAAACAACCAGATTTGATAATGGAAGGGGCTAAAGGTCTCTGGTATAACTTATCAAAACCGGAAGAAATTGGCCTAGCCGCTCCTGTAAAGCAGCTTATTGAGAGCCTACCCTTTGAACTGAACGACGACGTTTGAATCAACGAACGCGATAAGAGGAACCACTATGAGCCGCACTGTATTTTGTGCTCGCCTTCAAAAAGATGCTGAAGGCCTAGATTTTCAACTTTACCCAGGTGACTTAGGTAAGCGTATCTTTGACAACGTGTCTAAAGAAGCTTGGGGACAATGGCAAAGCAAGCAAACTATGCTTATCAATGAAAAGAAGCTAAACATGATGGATCCTGAGCATCGTAAACTTCTTGAAACTGAGATGGTTAACTTCCTTTTTGAAGGTAAAGATGTCGTAATTGATGGCTATACTCCACCAAGCGAATAAGACATTTATTTAAGCAATTTTTAATGACATCATGGTTAACGCTGCGATGTCATTTTTGTATGAGGAACTATGAAAAAGCTAAGTTACTTCCTAACAGCCATGTTATTAACTGGCTGCAGCCGTGAATTTGTCGAAAGCATTTATGATGTCAATTACGAGCCAACCAACCGGTTTGTGAAGAATTTAGCTGAGCTACCCGGACAATTTGAAAAAGATACCGGGGCGCTAGATTCATTAATAGATAGCTTTTCAGGCAACATTCAAAAACGTTGGGGTAGCAGTGAAATCAAGATAGCAGGTAAGAGTAACTATGTGAAATACATAGATAATTACTTAAGTCGTTCAGAAGTGAATTTTAGCCAAGGCCTGATAACGGTGGAAACGGTTTCCTCTACCGAACCGAAAAAACACCTCAAAAATGCGATCATGACGACCCTTTTGACGCCAGATGATCCGGCGCATGTCGATCTATTCTCTTCTAAAAGCATCAAGCTAGAAGGCAAACCTTTCCTCTATAATCAGGTCGTAGACCAAGAAAAAAAGCCCATTCAATGGACTTGGCGAGCGAACCAGTTTGCGGATTACCTGATCGCGAATAACCTAAAAACCAAAGAAGTCGACTTTAAAAAAGCCTACTACGTTGAAATCCCAATGGTGGCCGACCACGCTAGCCAGCGTAGTTATCAATATGCCGACATCGTTCGACGAGCGTCTCAGCGTTATGACATCCCTGAAGATTTAATCTACGCTATCATCAAGACAGAGAGTAGCTTCAACCCGTACGCCGTAAGCTGGGCTAATGCTTATGGTCTTATGCAGGTGGTACCTAAAACCGCTGGTCGAGATGTATTTGAACACGTCAAAAAGAAACCTGGTGAACCAAGCCCTGAGTACTTATTCAATCCAGAAAACAACATTGATGCTGGCACCGCATACTTTTACATCCTTAAAAATCGTTATTTGAAAGACGTAAAAAACCCATTAACGCTTGAATACAGTATGATTTCAGCCTATAACGGCGGTACTGGTGGCGTACTCAATACCTTCAGTAAGGACAGAAAGCGAGCAATGCAAGACTTAAACTCGCTGCAACCGAGCCAAGCCTACTGGGCGCTTACCAAGAAGCATCCAAATAAAGAGTCGCGCCGATACCTCGAAAAAGTAACGCAATTCAAAAAAGAATTTAACCAAGGTAAAACATAACCCTCACTTTTGAATAAAAAAACAACGAACGAACGGTTTTTTTAGTTATTTTCAAAAAATGAGTTGACGGTTATGCAGAAAATCCGTTTAATAGCGCTCCGTTGCCCGGATAGCTCAGTCGGTAGAGCAGAGGATTGAAAATCCTCGTGTCGGTGGTTCGATTCCGCCTCCGGGCACCACAATTTGATTTGTTGGTGTCAACACTCTTTAACAGGGAGTAACAACACGGACAAAAGCATAAAGAATTTAGTGTGCCGAC